>JBMZJT010000042.1:0-15745 GCA_049617695.1 Thermoplasmatota archaeon
CCGCCACGTCCGGCTCCGACGCCGCGGGTGTCGTCAAGAGATCCTTGAGGTAGAACAGCGTGTGGTCTTCGATGTTCATGGCGTAGGCCAGAAACGCCTGCTCTTCGGCCCGCAGGGGATGCTGGGGTACCGCATCCCAATCCAGGTCGTCTGTTTCCACGCGGCGGCTCACCGAGAGGTAGCGCTCCACATCGAATCCCATGGGGGTGCATCCAGCGGGATGAGTACTAAGGGCTGACCGTGTCGGCGCTGGCGACCGTTGCAGGCGACGCGACGTCTGCCGTCACCTGCACCTGCGCCACTTGGGGCTGGCAATTGTAGGCATGCCACGTCCACGTCCCGGGGACTGCCAAGGCCAGGTTCGGTTCACGCAACAGGAGAGATTCCGGACTGCTCGGGCCGGCGGCGTAGGCAACGGTCGTGCCGTTGGCGTCCTGGATGAAGAAATCCAAGTCGGGTCCGCCGGTGCCGTCGAGCCGTTCCAGCGTGACTTCGACGCGCACTGCGTCCGCGGGGACCTCGAAGGAGCCTGAGCCCATCGCGGTGTCCAACTGGTTCAGGTCGGCCACGCAGCGGCCACCTTGCAATTCGACGCTCCCGACGGTGGTTTCGGGTGTACTGGCGTGCGCCAAGTCCACGGTCCGGCCCACCAGGTGCATGGACGACGTGTCAAGGACGAGGTTGGCGGTTTCAAGCGGCCCGAGGTCCGGATAGTAGGTGGCCACCCGCAACGTGACGGGCGTGCCGGCTTCGACGACGAGGCCGCCCAGAGGCATACTATCCACTGGGAAGGTCACGGTTTCGTCTCCGGTCCACACTTCGGGGCCTGGCTGGAAGCCGTGCTCGATGATGCTGTCGCCGGCGCCGAACCACATGGTGAACTGCGGGCGAATCATCGTCGAGATGAGCGCGGCGTCGGGGCGGTAGGTCAGGGTGACATTGACGTGGCTCAGGACCACGTCGTCCTCGAAGAGCACATCTGACCACAGCGGCGCCTCGGTACCTTGGAGCCACTCCGCGTAGGACCAACCCAGGGGCACGGTGCCCATCCATGGAATTGGACTGAACGTCATGTCATCCTGCAATCCGACGTGGAAGTCGAATGGCTCGGACACGAAGGCGCCCGGCGCAGGGGACGTCGAGGCGGGCTCGCCGTCGTCGAGGCAGCCCGAGAGGGCCAGCGCGACGAACAGCAGGGCGATGCGCATCAGTTGACCGGGCACGCTTCGAGCAGCTGCTCGGGCGTGATGACGGGGCCAAAGCGCTCCTTGAGCGCCAGAAGGGCTTCCTTCTGCTGCGCGTAGATCTCAAAGATGCGCTGCGGGCAGTCGGTTTCCTTGCCGTACGCTTCTTCCTGCAGCTCGATGCGGCGGATGATGTTGTCCACGTACAAGCTGAATTGGCGTTCGTACAGGTCGGGCAGGTAGTCCTTGCCGATGATTTGGTCGAACAGGCGCTGCAGATCCTCGTACAGGGGCAGGTAGCCGATCGGGGTTTCGATGGCCTTGACGTCACCGTGGGCGCGGCGTTCGAGCCAGGAGAGCCAGGCGCGTACGTCGCGCTTTTCGCCAAGGAGTGCGGATTCGCCGGGTTCGCCGCCGCGCGCTTCGTGGGTCAAGAAGTAGTTGAGGCCCGCGAAGATCGGCTGGTCCTCCAGCTTCTGGTTGTTGAAGAACTGGAACTGGCTGTCCATGTAGTCGGCCAAGGGGCCGGGCACGAAGGGCGCATTGGCCCAAGGCTGGCGGTTGACACCGCTGGCACCGATTTCCGTGGCGGTGGCGGCGCTCAGGATGCTGGCGCCGATGACGACGCCTTCGTCGCTGTTCTTGGCAACCCACACCGGCGGCATGGTGTCGCTGTCGCGGCCACTGTACGTGATGACCTTGACGGGGACGCCGTCGGTGCTGCTGGCCAGCTTCTCGTTGTAGTTGTGAATCTTGTTGGCGCGCAGGGTGCAGCGGGCGTTCTTGTTGCTAAACGGAACCGGGTTGCCGGCTTCGTCCTTCATGTCGGGCGTCCAGGTGCCGAGGTAGTTCTTGCCGCCCTTGGGGCTGGACCAGCCGTCGCCTTCCCAGCGGGGGTTGTTCTGACCGTCGACGAGGACGTTGCTAAAGATGACTTCCGCTTCCTTGTCGCCGCGCAGGCACTGCATCAGGAAGGGGTCGCTGGCTTCGTTGCAGTCGCGCACAATGCCGAAGATGCCGATTTCGGGGCACACGGCGCGCACGGTGCCGTCGTCGCCGATCCACATTTGGGCCAAGTCGTCGCCGATGAAGTCGGTGCCGACCATGGCGGTGGTGGTCTTGCCGCAGCCACTGGGGGCGGCGCCGGCAAAGAAGGTCTTGCGGCCGTGGGGGCCGGTCATGCCGGTGATGAACATGTGCTCGGAGAGCTGCTCGCCGCGGCGCTCGTAAGTGCACAAGTCGACGGTGAGGCGGTGGTTGCCCTTCTTGAGCATCAGGGCGTTGCCGGCGTAGGTCGTGTAAATGGAGTACGTCGTGCGGCAGGAGCGGTCCGTGTAGACGCGGGCCTTGTGGACGTCTTCGCTGCGGAACGTGCCCATGCTGTGGCAGTTCGTGAAGAACGTGCCTGCGCGCGCCGCTTCGGCGTCGAAGTGGTCAAAGACGTTGGTGTAGAGGATGTTGCCCGAGTGGATGACGTAGGCAGAATCCGTAATCATGATGGCCGGGACGGCAGGGGCCGCGCCGACGGGGCCACGGTTCCAGAAGGCCACGAACATGGTTTTACCCTGCATGATGCCGGCCATGTGCTCGGCGAGGTAGTCGCGGGCTTCACTGCGGGGCTGCTTCTTGGCGAGGCTGCTAATGCGTTCGTCCTCATCGACGATGTAGAACGTCTGCTGCACGAGGCGGCCTTGCTCTTCGGGCAGGTCGTAGTGGCACGTGTGGCCGGGCAGGGCGAGCTCGAACTCTTCCCCGGTTTCCTTGGCGCGGTCAGCGGACCAGCGGTAGTCTTCGTCCGTGTTGCTGTTGAACCAGACGCTCTCGGGTTGCATCAAGGCGACAGCGTTGGCGATCTTCAGCACGGCGGCTTCATTCGTGATCGTGGCGAACTTGGCCTTGTTGGCCTCATCGCACTTGGATTCCACGAAGGCGCGTGCGTCCTGGACGGAGTCGATGCCGCCGATGCCGGCGAGGATGTCGTTGACCTGGGTGTTGACTTGCATGGTGCGTCCCGCGAGCCCGGAGGCCCTTCCTGGGCTTCGCACAAAGGCATCCTGTTTCAAGGTTCGGGCTAGAAGCCTTCGGGCACGAGCGGATCCTCGTAGCCCAGGGCATCTTGGACGGCACTGAAGTTCGCGCCGTCAAGCAGCATGTGAACCACGGTAAACACGATGGCGGCAATGGCGAGGCCAAAGTGGAGCCAGCGCCACGTGTTGTAGTTCCATTTGCGAATCATCGGCACTTGGAGGGCGCCGGTGACGCCGAGGGCCAGCATCGCCAGGACGCCTTGGCCGCCCCACAGGAGGCCGACCAGCCAATGGTAGCCATCCACGGCGAGGGGGCCGTTGACATCCCACATGAAGATGAACATGTGAACGAGGCTGAAGGCGATGATGCCGTAGCTCAGGAAATTGTGGAAGGCGACCCGGCGCCGGGCGCTGCCGAAGATGACGTTGAGTTGCCGGCGGCTTGCCTTGCCGAACATGCCGCCCGTCCAGACACTTGCAATCAGGAGGAATGCACCGATGTAGCCAATCACTTCACTGATGGCAGCGATGCTGACGCCCGTGGGCGCCGACGGGATGATGATGACGCTGTCTTCGCTGCCGATGCGGTAGCCGCCGGCGGGGGCCTCGGTGACTTCGACTTCGAAGAATTCAGTGAGGTCTCGGTAGTTGTTGGGCTCCGGCTCCGATTGGTGCTCGTAGTGCACCGTGAAATTGAGGGTGAATCGCAGGACTTCGCCGGGCTGGGGGTCGTCAATTTGGACGGTCCAGGGCATCAGGAGGCTTTCGCCGCCAAAGATTTGCGAGTCGTCCACTTGGGTAATTTGCGTGGCGTCGGACGCATCGAAGCTCGCCTCCACTTCCACCGTGTAGGGCACGTCTTGCGCCGGGGGCGTCAGTTGGCCGTCGCTGGTCACGGGGACGTAGCCGACGTCGATGGTCCAGTTGCCGTAGCCCGTGGCGCCGAAGTCCGCGTTGCCGAACGTGATTTCCTCGGCGCCGCCGCGCCCTGCATCATCGATGGGGTCCTCGTTGTAGGGGTCGCCCGAGGGCTCGGAGACGCCGGGGTAGATGTTGACGCGGATATCGGGTCCGGTCTGGGCGCTGGTGTCTCCTGGCACGACGCGGATGGTGGCGCTGGTGACGCCCGCCGGCATCTCGATGAGCGAGTGGCCCCATTGGACCGCTTGGAGGCTGGTCGGATCAACCGGGACTTCTTGGTTGACAATGGGCACATTCGTGGTGCCGGCGTCGAATGCGATGACGCCGTCCACGGATTGCGGCGCGGGGGGTTCGCGGTCACTGACAAAGGAGAAACTCGGCGCATCCGAGATGTCCAATGTGGCGCGGAAGCCGTAGTAATCCTGGGCGCCGTTTTCCTGGCCAATCCAGACGTTGGAGATGATGGTGTTGAAGTCCAGCAGGCCGGTGGCGCCGGCGGGGATTTCGGTCAGCTCGGCCAGGAGTGTGATGTAGGGGTCCATCGGCGGGACGTAGGCGCCGGGTTTGTGGCATTCCCAACAGTTCTGCGGGGGAATTCCTTGCTCGGCGTCGCCCTTGAGGAGTTGGTAGTCTGGGGGTCCATTGGGGCTCTGGGCGATGGCCCAACCCGCGGCAACGAGCACGAAGCAGATGGCGAGGACGCGACCCAAGGCACCCATGACGATGCGCAGGACTTCTGGAAGCACTTGAAGGCTGTCATCACAGCGTGAAAATGTCCGACCCGTTTTTCTCGCAGCGCGGGGTCGCCCGGCCATGGATGCGCAGGCACTCAAGCAACAAGCCGGGGAAGCCGCCGCGGCGCTGGTCACCGATGGCATGGTCGTCGGGCTGGGCACCGGCAGCACGGTTCACTTCACGATCGTCGAATTGGCACGGCGCGTGCGCGAAGAAGGCCTGAACATCGTCGGCATTCCCACCAGTGAGGCCAGTGCCAAACTCGCGGCTGACGGCGGCATCACCTTGACGGATTTGGACGCGCATCCCGAAGTCGATCTCACCATTGACGGCGCCGACGAATTCGATCCGCAACTCCACCTCATCAAGGGTGGCGGCGGGGCGTTGACGCGGGAGAAAATCGTCGCCAAAGCCAGCAAGCGCATGGTCGTCGTCGCGGATGCCAGCAAAGAAGTCGCCCACTTGGGCAGCACCTTCGCTTTGCCCATCGAAGTCATTGAATTGGGCTTGACACCGGTGCTCCGGCTCGTGGAGTCCCTTGGAGCCAATGCGACGGTGCGCGGCGACGCAGATGGAGCGCGCTACTACACGGACAATGGCCATCCCATCATCGACGCCAAGTGGACGCAAATTGAGGATCCCGTTGGCTTGGAACAGACGTTGAATCTCTATCCTGGCGTGGTCGAATGCGGCTTGTTCCTCGGCATGTGCGACACGGTCTTCGTGGCGGACGCCGACGGCGTGCGGACGGTCAGCTGACGGCTTCGACCGCCTGCACGGCGGCTTCGTACTGCTTCATGTGGCGGCGCCCCTCGGCGACGTAGTGATGCAACACATCACCCGGTGGCCGCGCCAATTGGTAGCCATGCATGGGGCGGCCCTTGCCTTCCCGGGCAATGGGCTTGGTACGAACCCAACCGCGTTCACGCAATTCCCGCATGCCGACGGAGACTTCGGGCTGCCGGAGTCCTGTCGCGTCAATGATGTCGGATGTGCTGGTGGTGGGGTGCTCCAACAGATGGAGGACCAACAGCGCTTCGACGCGGCTGGCTCCCAACAATTGCAGGTCCGCAGCGTTCACGGCCATAATCTTCTCTCTTTTCTCTACCCGTATTTCTATTTTTGCGCAGGGAACCTGGTCCCCTCCGGCCGATCGGTGACCATGGCTCTTTAAGACGCGGCCTCCTGGGCAACGCATGGCAGAGAACGTCGAACCCGGAGACGCCCTGGCGTATTCCGAAGAACTCCTTCCTGGTGAAGGGACATACGACGACGGCGAACAAATCCGCGCCGCCGTCTACGGCACCACCGAAGTCGACACCGAAAACATGGCCATGACGGTCAAGGGCCTCAAGCGCGTCGCCGACGTCGAAAAAGGCGACATCATCGTCGGCCAAGTCACCTACACCAAGCCGGAACTCGCCAGCGTCAAGATCATCCAGATCCGCGGCAAAGAAGGCCAAAGCACCCTCCAGCAAGTCGAAGCCACGCTGCACGTCAGCAAAATCGACAACCGCTACATCAAGAACCTCGAGGACGAATACCGCTGCGGCGACATCATCCGCGCCAAGGTCATCGGCCTCAAGGGCGGTCCCCAACTCGTGACGGACAAGCCCGAACTTGGCTGCATCCGCGCCTTCAGCCCTGAAGACATGCGCCGCCCCTTGGAATTCAAGCAGGCCAACCGCGTCCGCGACCCCGAAACCGGCAAGATCTACGCCCGAAAAACGGCCGAAGACTACGGCTCCGGGCAGATCTGAGTCCCTCCTGGATTGACGCCCAACGTTCAAATAGGCCCCTCAAGTCGGCCGGCCTGTCCATGGAACTGCGCATCCTGAGCCAGAGCAAGAACGAGCTCGAAGTCGAAGTGCTCGGTGAGAACGAGACCCTCCTGAACCCCATCAAGCAGGCCTTGCTGGCGGACAAGGACGTCGAGTTCGCCGAATACATCATCGAGCACCCCATGCTCAGCGTCCCCAAGATTTTCCTGCGCACCAAGGGCGCCACCAAGCCCGAAACCGTCCTGAAGCGCACCATCAAGAGCGTCGTCGGCGAATTCGACGCCTTCGAGACCGCCTTCGTTGCGGCGCTGAAGAAGAACTGATGCAGCCGCCCGCGCTCGATTTGGAGCTGGGGCTCGCATCCTACCTCACGGACACGCCCGGCATCGGCGGCCACTTGCGTGGTGAGCCCGAAGATTTCCGGGTCATTGAACTGGGCGACGGCCCCAAGCCAGGCGACGGCCCCTTCACGGCAGCCCGCATCGAACTGCGCAACTGGGAAACCAACCGCTTTGCCGGCATTGCGGCACGCAAAATGGGCATCCGGGCTGGTCTCGTCGCCTTTGCAGGCATGAAGGACAAGCGCGCCGTCACCGAGCAATGGTTCACGTTCAAGTGCCCAGAAGATCGCCTGGCGAATCTGGCCGAGCTCAACGACGTGCAGGTGCTCGAACAACGCCGCACCAACCGCAAGACCTTCGCCGGCGCCCATGCCGGCAACCGATTCGTCCTCCGAGTCCGGGGCCATCACGGCGACGCCGAGACCGTCGATGCGTGCCTCGATCAAATCCGCCAACACGGCGGCGTGCCCCACTTCTTTGGCCACCAGCGCTTTGGCAGCGGCGTCCGCCCAATTACCGCCCAAATGGGCAAACTCATCGTCGCCGGCGATCTCGAAGGCGCGGTCAGGCTCTACTGTGGCCAGCCGATGGAAGGCGAGCGGGAGGAAACGTACGCCGCACGCAAGGCCTTCGACGAGCAAGGGCCTGAAGCGGCCTTGGAGATTCTGCCGCGCCCCCTGGACTTGGAGCGCGCCATGATGGAGCGTCTCGTCAAGCAGCCGGACGACTGGCGCTACGCCTTGATGGCCTTGCCTCACAATCTCCGCACCCTCTTCGTCCATGCGCACCAGAGCTGGGTGTTCAACCACATTCTCAGCGCCCGCCTCGATGCCGGCCTCGGCCTCAAGACTGCGCACGTCGGCGACCGCGTGATGGGCATCGAAGACGACGGCACCCAAACCGTGCCCGTCACGGCGCGCAACCTTGAACGCGTGCAAGCCGAACTGGATGCGGGTCGAGCCGTCCTGACGGCGCCCCTGCCCGGCATGGACACGCCCATGGCCACGGGCTTGCCAGGGGAGATCGAAGCCGCCGTCCTGGAGCGCCTGGGCATCCAAGCCGCAGATTTCCGCTGCAGCCAACTGCCAAGCGCCGCGAGCCCCGGACGACGCCGTGGCATCCTGCAGCACGTCGATGCCCTCGAATCGACCTGGGTTGACGGCGATCCCGTCGTCTCGTTTGCGCTGGGCCGTGGCAGCTACGCGACCGTGGTCATGCGCGAACTGCTCAAAGCCGGCCCCGAAGCATACTGAGCGCTTCCCGACCCCGGTAGCTTCATCTGCGCCAGGCCAATCTTCGGGCCATGGACACGCCACCAGCCACCGTGGATGCCAAGCGGGCCAATCTCTTTCTCATCGTGCTGGGCGTCGGCATTCTTGCTGCCGCCGCATTCGCGTTGAGTGGTGGAACCATCGGCGTGTTCCCGTTGGCTTCGGCCATCGCCGCCCTCGGGCTCGGCGCCGCCGCCTTGTTCATCGTGGACATCCTCCTGATGACGCGCCTGCATCAATTCAGCCGTGACATTGGCGCCGCCAACAGTCCGTTCATGGGCCTCCTGGCGATTCTCCTCGTCGGCGCCGTCATCGCTGTTGGCTTTGCCGCGACGGGCAACCAACTTGGCATCTTCCAACTGGAATCTGCGGTCACCGGCCTCGGCATCACGTTCGCCGTCCTTGCTATCATCACGGCGTGGCTCCTGATCAGCCTCCAACGCGCGGGCGTCGTCCAATTGTTCCCCGGCGAAGAACAACGCGCCTACGTCCAGGTGCCCAAAGCCGAAGAAGGCCAGCATATCCTGCTCATCGAAGGCATCGGCGAAAAGTACGCCAGCCGCCTGAACGCCCACGGCATCATCACGATCCCCCAACTGCTACGCATCGCCGCCATTGACGTTGCTCGCAAAGCCGACGTCACCGAAGCGCTTGCCTCCGAATGGCAAGCCATGGCCCGCCTGATGCAAGTCAAGGGCATCGGCGCCCAGTACGCGGAAATCCTTGCCATGGCCGGCGTGCACACGCCGGAAGCTTTGGCCCGCGCCGATCCTGATCAATTGCTGGCTCGCATCGACGCCGTGGAAGCACGCCGCAAGACCCGCGTCCTGAAGACGGACATCCAAGCCGGTCACGTCAAGCGCTTCATTCAAGCCGCCAAGGACCACGCCGGCAACCTCGTCACGATTCGCAACAAGCCGGAATAGCCCGGTTCGGCCCGGGCCAGCCTGGTTGGTGCGGCAGGGCCCTATCAGGCCGCTTGCGCGCCCGCGAGTACAAAGTGGGCAAGCAACGCCTCGATCTGAATGCGCTCGTTGCTGCCTTCGACAAGGCGGAACTCAATCTCGCCGGTCTTGTCCACGAGCATCACTTTCTGGACATCCGGAATGGTGAGGTCGAAGATGCTGCGGTGGATTTGCCGAATCACGTCCTCACCGCTGAGTCCGTAGTCAATCAGCAGGCTGTCGAGGCGGTTGCGGGCCGCCATGAAGTCGCCGTCGAGGGCGGTTTCCAGGAGGGCCTTGACTTCGTCGGGCCGCGCCGTGCTGGTCGTCTTGTAGATGGCATCTGCATCCACGGTGCCGCCCAGGGCTGCGGCCACTTGGAGCGTGTTGACGGTCTTACGCAGGTCGCCCTTGGCAACGAACACGAGTGCGTCCACGCCGTCTGGGGTGACTTCGACGCCTTCCGTCGTGGCCACCTTGCGAATGAAGCCCTTGACCTGGTCCGTCGTCAGGGGCCGGAACCGGAAGACGGCGCAGCGGCTTTGGATGGGGTCAATGATTTTGCTGCTGTAATTGCAGCTCAGGACGAAGCGCGTCGTCTTCGTGTAGCGCTCCATGGTCCGGCGCAACGCAGACTGGGCGTCATGGGTCAGGGCGTCCGCTTCGTCCAAGAAGACGATCTTGAATCCCTCGCGGTCGGTGGTGCCGACACGGGCGAAATCCTTGATTTTGCCACGCACGACGCCGATGCCACGCTCATCCGAGGCGTTGAGCTCGAGGAAGCGGCCGCGCCAGTCGTCGCCCCACAAGTCCTTGGCCATCGCGATGGCGCTGGTGGTCTTGCCCGTGCCGGGGGGGCCGGCGAACATGAGGTGAGGGATGCTGCCGCTCTTGACGTAGGCCTTGAGCCGCTCAACGGTTTCCTCCTGGCCAACGACTTGCTCGAGGCCTTCGGGGCGGTACTTCTCGACCCAGACATCCTTCATTGCCGGGCCGACCGGGGCGGGGCTCAAGAAGCTGTGGATTGAGAAGCTCCTTGTACACGCCCCGGCGTTGGCGATTATGGTCCTGCCGATGGCGACAGCCCGGCTCCGATGGCGCGCTCCTGGCCTCATGGCCTTTTGGCGCCGCATCTCCACGCCCGCCCCCGTCGTGCGCGCCACGCGTTTCCAAGCTGCCCTCGCAGCGACTCGCGGCCATTCTCTGGCGCTGGCCGGTTGGTCTTTCCTGATTTTCATGAGCCTCGATGACATGGCCGTCCTTCGATTGCCCGGCTATTTGCTCGCCGTCGGCGGGACCATTGCGTCCCTGGCCATTGTCCCTGTCGTCCAAGCGGTTCTGTTTGCACGACGCAGCGCCACATGGGATGACGACCACGTCGCGACCCACCTTGGCACCCTGCGCATCACGGGCACCCTCGCCGCCGCCATCACGGCCGTCGTGTTCGTTGCATGGATGATCGTCTTTGCTGCGGGGGTGCCGCCATGGGCCGCCTGAAAGTTCTGGCATTGCTGCTTCTGATGCTGCCCCTCGCGGGCGCCCAAGACCCAGTTCCCATCCCGGATGAAGAAGACCTTCGCATCATCGGAGATACGGTTCGGCCTGTCCTCGATCCCGTCGTGGCGACGGGCATCGAAACCGCCGAATTCGTCCTTGGCGAAGACTTGCGTCGGGAAGACATCCGCGTTGGCGTCCACTTGAACGCGACGAATGCCGATTTCCAAATCTTCGGGATCCTCTTTGGTGGCGGCAAGGTCCAAGCCGATTTCACCGTGGACGCCTACCTCGAATTCCGGGCAGTCAACGTGGAACGCCTTGATCAAGCCCTGGCCGCCTTCACAGGCGACCAGAACATCACCCTCAACGGCACCTTCGGCGTGCCCACGTCCCGCGTCGCCTTGACGTCGGAAGAAGTCCGCCTGCTCGGCGCCGGTTTCTTGCTACAAGCGTTCCAAGCCTACGAAGTGGCCAAGGCACAGGAACTCCTGATGGGCATGTTGCCCGGCTTGCGCGTCCTGGCCCTCGACGTCGCGTGGTCCGGGGTCACGCCCCTGACATGGGTGCCGGGTCCAGGTTCGTCCGTCGAACCGGGTGTGCCTGTCGTGCCGCTGCGCGAGCCGCCGATTCGACTGGACGTGCTTGGCGAATTCCAGTACCTGACGCGGATCGGCTTGTATGACACGTTGCGTGGCATCGATATGGGTCCCGCCGAGCCCGACCCAACCAAAGAACGGCTCACCGACTCCCAGATGCTGCCCGTTCTGGAACGGCCCGCGTTTCAGGTCATGGGCTACGGCCAATTGCTGAACTTCACCTTGCCTGGGCCATGGCGCCTCGAAGTCCTCGTGACGGTTCCCAAAGGCTTCACGGTCGAGCACGTGACCGATGAAATGGTCGCCTCTGGCGATGCGCAATCTGCTTCGTTTGCGCTTGATGGACGCGCCGCAGGCGAAGGTGGCCTCGCAGCAATCGCCACGGCGTCGAGCCGGGGCATCGTCACATGGGCCCTGTTCGGGGTCGCGGTCTTCGTCGGCATCGTGTTACGCGCCTTCGTCGAAGTCGGTGCAACCGGTGCGACGCGGCTGGATCAGAAGCGGACCAACCGGGACGCCCACGCCAAGAAGTGAAGCGGCCAAATCCAGGCACCAAGGGCGACGACGAGCCAGGCCGCAGTATCGGCAATCCAGGTGAACCTGGTTTCCGGATGCAGGATGCGGCGCGCCATGGCACGCAATGGCAGCACGTACAGGAGCGTGGCGGCGGCGACCAAGGCACCCAGTGCGACGCTGGAAACGACCCATTCATGCAGGTCGTCCGGCCGGTTGCCAAACAGCAATGCGCTATCCAGCCGCGCGAGGGCGATGGCATCGAGAACCAAGGCAACAACGGCGAGTCCAGCTGCTTGGATGGCGCCTTGCCAGGCTGCCCGAGGCGGGCTGTGGCGACGAACGACCAGCACCAGGCCGGCCACAATCCACAGCAGCATCGAAAGCAGGCCGCTTCCTTTGGCCGTCCGATCCGCGTCGCCGACGCCCTGGTCTCCGAGAATGATGGATGCGGGGGCCGTGGTCGCGGCGGTGCCGTCGAGGCGGCGGAAGTCGGCTTGGTCATAGCGCACGAGGGTCGCATCGCCATTCAGTTGCCAACCTGCGGCGGTGCCGTCGAGATTGCCTCGCACGCTGCCATCGACAACGTGGGGCAGGCTGCCAAAGCCACGCAAGGCGCTGGCCAGTGCCGACCGATTCTGCTTGGCATCTTCGCCAAGGGCCAGTTCCTGGGCCCGCAGCATGGTGAACACATCGACGGAGATGCGCGCGTCCGCCGGTGAAAGGGTCCACGTTGTGGCACCGCAGCCAGAGCAACCGGCCGTGCCTGAGGACCATGTGATTTGGCTCGCCTCGAATAAGAAGAGCCAGGAGGTCCCGTTGAACCAGTTGGAGGTCTCGTCGACAATCAACTCGATGGCCGATTCCGTGTTGGTTGGCGCCATCCGAAGGTCCTGCTGCGTCCATTGGGACGGGCCTTCCCATTGCCACAGCATGCTGCGATCTGCGGCGGTCGCCATGCGGCCGGCGAAGCCGGAGGGTGTCCCGTATCGGCCTGCCAATTGTGCATCGAGCGGGTTGTGCAGGCGAATTTCAGGGTCTTCGAAGGTTTGGCCGTCGGGGCAGTCGGCATTGAGCGTCACGAGCAGGTCGATGAGGCCTTCGTTGCTATCCACTGGGCACGACGTCCACGTGCCCTCGCCGGCGAGTCCCGTCATGCCGGCGACGACGGGATCCAAGGGGTTCAGGGTCCAGGAGATCTCACCTTCAAAGAAGGGCGTCTGGGTGACATCCAGTTCATCGGGTAGGACAAAGGAATCTGCAGCTGCCGGGCTGATGAGCAGCAACAGGACCCACGCACGTCGGGACCACACAGGTCACCGCATGGGCTCGCGTTCTTCAATTAGCGCTTCAGCGCCCGAGCGATGGCCTCGAACCGCGCCGCCGGAATGACGGCCACGATGCTGTCATGGACTTTGGATAAATCTTGGAGTCGCTTCGCCATTTCGGCTTCTCGGGCTTCTTCGACGGCCTGCAAGCTGGGCAATTGGTTCAGGTAGGCGTCCCATGCGACGGCGAATTCGTGGGCATCCTCTACGTCGTCGAAGGATTCCTTGACGATGCGTTTCAGGATGCGTCCGGATTTCAGGACGTGGCGGAATTTGTTGGCGTGGATGTACACGTGGGCGTGCAACTCGTCGTCCAGATCGAGGGCCTCGATGCGGCGGTTGTTGGCTGCGGCCCAGGAGAATGCCACTTCCAGGTCTGGGCTGGGGATGCGGGTTTCGCCCCAGCGTGTCAAGTGTTCCAGAAATCGTTCCTGCGTCGGATCCAGCGCTTCGAAATCGGCTTCCGTCTTGGCGGTGGGCACGTGGCCCTTGCCAACGTCATGAATGCCTTCCAAGCCGGGTGCGCCGGCGGCCACGGCGGCTCCGCCTGTGAGTTTGGGCGTCGGCGCTTCAATGGTGGCGCCTTCGTGCAACTTCGCGAGGCCTTCCAGGTCCTCGGGGGGAATGCCGAGGGCGACGCATTGGATGTGCCCTTCATCGAGGGCGGTTTGGACGCGGGCGCCGTCGGGCACGAATCCGGGGATGCTTCCAATCAGGTGCAGGTCGCAGTCGCCAAGGCGCAAGCGTTCTTCCACGGCCGGTCCACGCGGCGGGGGGTCAAGGCCGTTGCTGACGGGGTCTTGAAATAGGGTGGCGTGACTGGGTGGAGCATCCACAGGTGGACACATGAAGATCGACATCGGCACGGAAGGCAAGATCCTCGGCACCAAGCGCGTGAGTCCCAACGGCCAAGTCAGCGGCCTGAGCGAATTCGCCGGTGAAGAAGTCCTCATCATCTACCCGGGGCCCCGTGAGCCGCGCATCAAGATGGAAGCCAAGGACTACGTCCACGAAGTCGAAAAGGCCGTCGCGAACCAAATGAAGACCGCCTTTGGCCAGTACAAGGGCCTGAAGTCGAAGTACAAGGACGAAGCCGAAGCGACTCGCGCCTTCATCCACGACAAGAGTCCCAAGAGCTTCCAGGGCCTCGTGGACACGGTGGACAGTTGGGTCAGCAGCCAAGTCAAGAAGGCTGAGGACAAGGTCGCACAGAAACTGGGCGACAAGGAATGAGTGCCGTTGCCGGGTTCTTCAAGGGGCTCGGCGCCGTTGGCCTCATCCTTGGCCCCATCGCCCTCATCGCCGGCCTCATCGTCGGTCTGGGCGGCCTCAACGACGTCCAGGGCTGCGGCGACCGTGAGAACTCCTTCAATCCCTGTACGGACATGGAAGGCGAAGTCATCCAAGGCAAACTCATCGGGGGTGGCATCGCAGCGGCTTCCGGCGTCGTGCTCGTCCTCCTAGGCAGCCTGTTCTTCTTCACCGCGCGCGGCGCAGAACGGCGCGCCGAATTGCGTGCTCAAGAGACGGGCATGCCAGCGGTGCCCCGCGCCGATGACGAAATCGCCTAAACCTCGACGCACGCCGACGAGGCAAGGCGCAAGTTCTTGAGGCGCTGGGAGCCGTGACGGGATATGCTTGGAGGTACATTCTCAGGCTTGGGTGGTGGCATCGTCGCCGTCGGCATCGTTGCGACGCTCGTCGGGACGGGCATGTCCTTTGCCGCCATCATCGACGAGCAAGGCAACCAAGGCGAAGATCCCGAATGTGGATTGCTTGGATGTCACGGCGGCCCCGATGAAGGTCGCTCCTGGCTCAACGCCGACCTTGCCCAGATGGGCTGGACGCTGGGAGGCTTCGGGCTGGCAGCCATCCTTGCAGGCGCCCTGATCGCCGGCACGGGCAAAGACATCACCCGGGAAGAGCAGCACGCCCGTCAAGTGCGCCACGCCAAGTGATGGGGCTCACGCTCGCGGCCGTCGGCGCGTCGCTGAAGACGTTTCAGTTTACTGCGCAGCCTTGACCTTGCGTGCCTGCTCCGCTGCTTCCGACTCGGCGGCCTTGCCGGTCTCCGCAGCCAAGCGGTCCAGTTCGCGAGCCAGCTCCGCCGAGTTGGGCACCTCACCGATGATGTCGCGCACGGGGCCCAGAAGCTTCTCCAGCTTGGACAGGTCGCTTGGGGCATGGGACGGCGATTCGCCGGCGCCGCCCATGGCTTGCGCGGCGCCCTTGATGAGGCCGGTCAATTCGAAGGGCAGGACGATCTTGGTTGCCTCCGTGGAACCCAGCTTGCCCAGGGCGTCCAGACTCAGCACCGCCAGGGCCTTCTGATCCAGGGGTGCGGCACCCATGCTGAGGATGTGCAGACCCTGGGCTTGACCTTGGGTGCGCAGAATCTGGGCCTTGCGTTCACCGTCGGCCGCGAGGATGCGGCTTTGGCGGTCGCCTTCGGCGCTCAAGATGGCGCTGCGCTTGCTACCTTCTGCTTCCAGGATGGCGGCTTGCTTTTGGCCGTCGGCGCGCAGGATGGCGGCGCGGCGTTCGCGCTCGGCACTGGTTTGCTCTTCCATGGCCGACTTGACGCGGTCCACGGGGTCGACTTCGCGG
>JBMZJT010000043.1:0-9768 GCA_049617695.1 Thermoplasmatota archaeon
CGCTGGAGCATCTGCCGGCGTACAGGAGCCGATTTGATGCCAATTTCGCCAAAGCGCACGAGGACGCCGTCCCAGGACACGGGGTCGCCGAGTCCCGTCGCCTTTTTCAAAGGCCGCCAAGTCGGCGGCTCCTGGTCAGGCACACGCAGGACCCGTTGGAAGACCGCCACGCATGCGTACCCAAGTGGCCAACGGGGCGAGACTCAAGATCTCCTGCTTAGTGCTTCACAGGTTCGAATCCTGTCGCATGCATTTCTCTTTCAAGCCAAGTCCGCTGGCCAGGACGTGGGCCTCCGCGCGCTCCACCGCCGGCAGTACGCCGACTACGGCGAATACCACCAGACACGACGAGGCCTGTGGCTCCACCTCTTGGGCGTGCCCTTGGTGCAGTTTGGACTGCTCTTTGCCGTCATTGGCATGCCATTCATGAGTTGGTGGATCGAGGTCCTGCGGCAGTGGAACGGCGACGACTCCCTTGGCTGGAGTATCTTGTGGCCCGTCGGCGTGGGCTTGGGCGGCTTGCTCTTGGCAGCACTCGGCATGGCCCTCCAAGGCACAGCGCACAAGGGTGAGCCGCATCCACCCGTGCCATTCTCTAGCCGTCGCAATGCGATTGGCCGCATTCTGGTGGAGCAGTTCGTGACATTCCCTCGTTTCGTCTTCAGTGGTGGCTGGCTCCGCGCATGGCGAGCATCTTCACAGACCCCTTCCAAACCTTGAAGTCCAAGCGCCCCTTTGGAATCCGGTTGAACTGAGGCGAAGTCCTTAATAGGGGGCCTTCTTCGGCGCGTTTTGCAACAGGGAGCGGAAGGTAGGCCGTGCCATCCAATCCCGAGAGGAGAAGCCGGAATTGTCCGGTGGAGTCTCACAGCATCCCAGGTGATCCATTGAGCGACGAAGACCTTCGTTTCAACGTTCTGAACCATGACCTCGTGCCCATGCACGAGCTCCTTTCCGATGACGAGGTGGCTGACATGCTCGCCCACTTCAACATCGTCAAGGAACAACTTCCCAAGATCAAGGCCAGCGATGCCGCGGTCCGTGTCGTCGATGCGAAACCCGGCAACGTGGTCCGCATCACCCGCCGCAGCCCAACTGCTGGCAAGTCGATCGCCTACCGCCTCGTGGTCGAGGCACTTTAGGAGTCCATTTCCATGCGTGAACTCGTCGACGCGTTCTACAATGAGCGCAGCATCGTCAACCACCACATCGCCAGTTACAACGACTTTCTGGCAACCCGCCTACAGCACGTCATCGATCACATCCGGATCGGCGACGACGACACGGCGGAACGTGGCATCGTCCAAACCGACATTGAGGGCTACTACATCAAGCTCGGAAAGATCAGTGTCGGCCGCCCCGTGGTCAAGGAGGCTGACGGCTCCCTGCGCCCCTTGACGCCCATGGAAGCGCGCCTGCGCAACCTCACCTACCAGGCGCCCCTGACCCTGGAATTCATCCCGGTCATTGACGGCATCGAGCACGAGCCGGAACTGGTCAACGTCGGCCGCTTGCCGATCATGGCCCACAGTGACCACTGCAACATCAACCGCAAGGTGTGCGAAGAACACGAAGGCCGCACCTTGACGGAAGAGGAATACCGCGCCAAGCTCACCGAGCTGCAAGAAGACGCGCTGGACCCCGGCGGATACTTCATCAGCAACGGCACCGAGCGTGTCCTGATCACCCTCGAAGACCTGGCACCCAACCGTGTCCTGGTCGAGAAGGCCACCCGCTACGGCACCGACGTGGAGATCGCCAAGGTGTTCTCCCAACACGAAGGCTACCGCGCCCTCGTCGTCGTCGAGCGCAAGAAGGACGGCGACCTCATGGTCACCGTGCCCAGCGCCAGCGGCCAGATCCCCCTCGCCATCCTCCTTCGTGCCCTCGGCATGGAGAGCGACGAGGAAATCGTCCACGCCATCATGAGCGACGACTCCATGGAGCCGCTCATCCTGGGCAACATCGAATCCGCCGCCGATGAATACGGCGTCACGAACCGCGAAGACGCCATCGCCTACCTCGGCAAGCGCCTTGCGGGCGGCCAGGCCAAGGAATACCGCGTCAAGCGTGTCGAGGCCCTCATGGACCGCAACCTCCTGCCCCACTTGGGCCAGGAACCCGAAGACCGCATCACGAAGGCCATCTTCCTGGCTCGCATGGGCCAGAGCGTCTTCGAACTGCACCTCGGCCTGCGCGAAACCGACGACAAGGACCACTACGCCAACAAGCGCCTGAAACTCGCTGGCGACCTGATGGAGGACCTGTTCCGCGTCGCCTTCATGGCCCTGTGCAAGGACCTGAAGTACCAACTCGAACGCGCCCACGCTCGCAACCGCGACGTGAAGATCCAGACCGCCGTGCGCGCCGATGTGCTGACGCAGCGCCTGCTGCACAGCCTCGCCACCGGCAACTGGGTTTCCGGCCGCGCGGGTGTGAGCCAGCTCCTGGACCGCACCAGCAACCTGGCCGCGCTGAGCCACATGCGCCGCGTGACCAGCCCCCTGACGCGCAGTCAGCCTCACTTCGAAGCCCGTGACTTGCACTCCACGCAGTGGGGCCGCCTGTGCCCCAACGAGACCCCCGAAGGTCCCAACTGTGGTCTCGTGAAGAACCTCAGTCTGTGCGTGGAAATCAGCGAAGGCTTCCCGGAACGCGAAGTCGAACGCGTCCTGCGCGACTTCAGCCTCCGCCCGGTCGAACGCGACGCCCCCGGCGCCCAGGTCTTCCTCAACGGTGACTTGGTCGGCTTGCACGAAGACGCCGCAGAACTCGTCCAGCGCATCAAGGAACGCCGCCGTGCGGGCCTGCTGAGCAACGAAGTCAACGTCTACCATGACGAAGACAGCAACGCCGTCTTCCTGAACTGCGACGCTGGCCGTGTCCGCCGCCCGCTCCTGGTCGTTGAGAACGGCAAGCTGCGCTACAACGACGAACACCGCAAGGACCTCCTCGAAGGCCGCATCGCCTGGAGCGACCTGGTCAACGAAGGTGTCATCGAATACATCGACGCCGAAGAAGAGGAGAATCTGTTCATCCACGTCTCCGGCGCGGAAGTCAGCCACGCCGTCAACAAGGGCGCCAACGAAGTCGACGAGGTCAACAAGGGCCTCCAAGACGGCCACACCCACTGCGAAATTGACCCCATGATCATCCTCGGTATCGGTTCCAGCCTGGTTCCGTACCCCGAGCACAACTCGTCGCCCCGCATTACGATGGGCGCCGGCATGGGCAAGCAATCGCTCGGTTTCGGCGACAGCAACTACCGCATCCGCCCGGACACCCGTGGCCACTTGATGCATTACCCGCAGGCTCCGCTCACGCAGAACCACGCTGGCCAGTACATCAACTTCAACGACCGCCCCGCCGGTCAGAACTTCGTGGTCGCCGTGATGTCGTTCCACGGCTACAACATGGAGGACGCCATCGTCATGAACAAGGCGTCCATCGAACGTGGCCTGGGCCGCAGCAGCTTCTTCCGCACCTACGCGACGGAAGAACGCCGCTACCCCGGTGGTCAAGAGGACCGCTTCGAGCGCCCTGACCCCGAATGCCGCGGTGTGCGCCCCGAAGAGATGTACACGTACATCGAAGAAGACGGCCTCATCAGCCCCGAGCGCCCCGTCAGTGGCGGCGACGTCCTGGTCGGCAAGACCAGCCCGCCCCGCTTCCTGGAGGAGCCCACGGACTTCCTGACGCCTCAGAAGCGCCGCGAGACCAGCATCACCGTCCGCCATGGCGAGAAGGGCCACATCGACACCGTGATGCTCACCGAGAGTGTCAACGGCAGCCGCATGGTCAAGATCAAGGTCCGCGACCAGCGCATCCCCGAACTGGGCGACAAGTTCGCGTCCAAGCACGGCCAGAAGGGTGTGCTGGGCCTGATTGTGCCCCAGGAAGGCATGCCGTTCGACGAAATGGGCATCACGCCTGACATCGTCGTCAACCCGCACGCCATTCCGAGCCGCATGACCGTCGCCCACGTGTTGGAGATGATCGGCGGCCTCGTCGGCAGCAGCGAAGGACGCCCCATCGACGGAACCGCCTTCAGCGGCGAACCCGAAGAGAAGCTGCGCGAACTGCTGATGTCCAACGGCTTCAAGCACAACGGCAAGCGCCGCCTGCACGACGGCCAGACCGGCCGCATGTTCCAGGCTGACATCTTCGTGGGCTGCATCTACTACCAGAAGCTGCACCACATGGTCAGCGGCAAGATCCACGCCCGCAGCCGCGGTCCGGTGCAAATCCTGACCCGCCAGCCGACCGAAGGTCGTGCCCGTGACGGTGGTCTGCGTTTCGGTGAGATGGAGCGCGATGCCCTGATTGGCCACGGTGTGGCCATGGTCATCAAGGACCGTCTCCTGGACGAATCCGACTTGACGACCCAGTACGTCTGTGACTCCTGTGGTCACGTCGCCATGCTGGACCGCCGTGGCTTCTACCGCTGCACCGTGTGTGGCGACGAAGCCGACATCCACCCCGTGGAAATGAGCTACGCCTACAAGCTCCTCATGGAGGAACTGAAGGCCCTGATTCTGGCGCCTCGTATGCGCCTGGAGGCACTGGTATAATGCGCCTGACCAACCAGCCGAAGAAGATCGGCCACATGCAGTTCGGCCTGTTGGCCCCCCGTGAAGTCCGCGGCCTGTCCGCGACGAAGGTCATCACCGCCGACACGTACGACGACGATGGCTTCCCCATCGAAATGGGTCTCATGGACCCCCGCATGGGTGTCATCGAACCCGGTCTGCGCTGCAAGACCTGCGGCCAAAAGGTCGGCGACTGCCCCGGTCACTTTGGCCACATCGACCTGGCCATGCCGGTCATCCACGTCGGCTTCGTGCGCACCGTGCGCGACTTGATGCGCAGCACGTGCCGTGGCTGCGGCCACATCCTCTTCTCGGAGCGCATCCGCGAAGAGTACGACCGCATGCTGGCTGCCTACATGCAGGAAGACAAGGACGTCAGCCTGCTGGCACGCCGCGTCGCCAAGGACGCCTCCAACGTCACCGTGTGCCCCCACTGTGCCCGCGAGCACGGCACCATCGACGTGGACAAGCCCACCACGTTCCGCGAAAACGGTCACAAGATGACCCCCAGCGAAGTCCGCGAATGGCTCGAAAAGATCCCCGACGCTGACCTGCCGCTGCTGGCCATCAACCCCGAAGTGTGCCGCCCAGAATGGATGGTCCTGACCGTCCTGCCGGTGCCGCCGGTCACCATGCGCCCCAGCATCACGTTGGAGTCCGGTGAGCGCAGTGAGGACGACTTGACCCACAAGTTGGTCGACGTCATCCGCATCAACCAGCGCCTGCAGGAGAACCGCGACGCCGGTGCCCCGCAGCTGATTGTCGAGGACTTGTGGGAACTGTTGCAGTACCACATCACGACGTACTTCGACAACCAGACCGCCGGCATCCCGCCTGCCCGCCACCGCTCCGGTCGTCCGCTCAAGACGATCAGCCAGCGCCTGAAGGGTAAGGAAGGTCGCTTCCGCAGCAACCTGTCCGGGAAGCGTGTCAACTTCTCGGCCCGTACCGTCATCAGTCCGGACCCGAACCTGAGCATCAACGAAGTGGGCTGCCCCATTCAGTGCGCCCGCGAGCTCAGCGTCCCGGTCCGCGTCACCCCGGCCAACTTTGCCTACTGCCAGGAACTGATCCTGCGCGGCAACGAGCCCGACGCCCCGGCTGGCAAGCTGTACATTCCTGGCGTGAACTACGTCATCCGTGCCGACGGCCGCCGTGTCAAGGTGACGGACAAGAACAAGGAAGAAGTCGCCAAGCGCATCGAAGTCGGTGCCACCGTGGAGCGTCAACTCAACGACGGCGACGTCGTCCTGTTCAACCGCCAGCCCACGCTGCACCGCATGAGCATGATGGCACACACCGTGCGCGTCATGCCCGGCAAGACGTTCCGTTTCAACCTGCCCTGCTGCCCGCCTTACAACGCGGACTTCGATGGCGACGAAATGAACATGCACATCTTGCAAGGTGAGGAAGCCCGCGCCGAAGCGCAGATCCTCATGAAGGTGCAGGAGAACATTCGCAGCCCCCGCTTCGGTGGCCCCATCATCGGTGCCATCCACGACCACATCAGTGGCAACTTCCTGCTGACGTGGAACTTCTTCAACGCCGAAGGCAAGGGCGCCAAGCTCGCCCTCGAAGACGCGACGCAGGTCCTGGCCCGTGTCGGCTTCAAGGGCCAAATCGGCGAGGAAATCTTCGAAGAAGACGGCCGCAAGTACGTCTGGGGTAAGGACCTGTTCAGCACCCTGCTGCCCAAGGACCTCAACCTCAGCTACCGCAGCGCCGCCTGCCCGCCCGGCATGTCCGAAGAAGACGCTCGCAAGCCCGAGAACGACTACTGGGTCGTCATCGAAGGCGGCAAGCTCCTCTCCGGTGGCATCGATGAGAAGAGCATCGCGTCCTTCAAGGGCGTCGTGCTCGACACCATCAGCCGCCGCTACGGCGCCGACGCAGCCCGCGAATTCCTGGACAAGGTCACCAAGCTCGGCAACGGCTTCCTGACCCTGCGTGGTTTCAGCACCAGCATCGACGACGAAGACATCCCGGACGCTGCTCGCGAAGAAATCGACGCCAAGGCCCAGCGCACCCGCGACCGCGTCGCCGAGCTGGTCAAGCAGTACGAAGAAGGCACCCTCCAGAACCTCCCCGGCCGCACGGTCGAAGAAACCCTGGAAATGGAGATCATGCGCGAAACCGGTCAAGCCCGTGACGGCGCCGGTGAAATCGTGGCCAGTCAAGTCGGTATGACCAACTCGGCTGTCCTGATGGCCCGCTGCGGTGCCCGTGGTTCCATGCTGAACTTGTCGCAGATGGCCGGCATGGTCGGCCAACAGGCTGTGCGCGGTGAGCGCATCAACCGTGGCTACAAGGACCGCACCCTGCCTCACTTCCGCTGGGGCGACCTCGGTGCCGACGCCAAGGGCTTCGTGGCCAGCAGCTACAAGACCGGCCTCAAGCCGACGGAGTACTTCTTCCACTCCATGGGTGGCCGTGAAGGTCTCGTGGACACGGCGGTTCGTACCAGCCGTTCCGGTTACATGCAGCGCCGTTTGATCAACGCCCTGGAAGACCTGAAGGTCGCCAGCGACTTGACGGTCCGCAACACGGCCGGCACCATCGTGCAGTTCCAGTACGGTGAAGACGGCGCCGACCCGACGCGCAGCGCCGGCGGCCAGCCCATCGACCTGGACTACGTGTTCGGTGAAGTGGAACGCCGCTCCAAGAAGGGAGGTAACTAAGATGGCCAGCCCGCAGACCATCAAGTCGTACATCAACACGTACGGCTTCGACAAGGACACCGCCGAACGTCTCGCTGAGAAATTCACCGTCACCCAGGCCAAGGCTTCTGACAAGAAGCAGTTCATGGAAGCTGGGTTCACGGGCAACGAAGTCGAAGACATTCTGCTCAAGCTGCAACGCGGCAAGCGTGAAGCGGCTGCCCGCCGCACCCGCCGCGTCGTCCAAGACGACCGCGACTATGCGCCCCTCGTCGAACGCCTCGACGACCGCGACGCTGCCCTGGCCAAGAAGGACGACCTGGTCATCAAGCACCTGGGCGACCGCGTGCTGAGCCAGACCATGGTCCGCACCCTCGTCGATGGCGCCGTGGCCCGCAAGTTCACGGATGCCCAGCTCAAGCAGGCAGCCGACCTGGCGTGGGAAGAATTCCTGCGCACCCGTGTCGACCCGACGGAAGCCGCGGGCATCGTCAGCGCTCAGAGCATCGGTGAGCCCGGTACGCAGATGACCATGCGCACCTTCCACTTTGCCGGTGTGGCTGAAATCAACGTGACCTTGGGTTTGCCCCGTCTCATCGAGATTGTGGACGCCCGCCGCCAGCCCAGCACCCCGACCATGACGATCTTCCTCGAAGAAGCCGTCAAGGCGGACCGCAAGGCGGCGACGGCCATCGCCAACCAGATCGAGACGACGACCCTCAAGGACATCGCCGACATCCAGAGCGACTTGGCCAACCTGGAAATCAAGGTGGTCCCCAACAAGAAGCTCATGGATGACAAGGACGTCACCATGGAGGAAGTGGTGGACGCCTGCCACCGGGTCCGCAAGGTCCAGTCCAAGCACGAGGACGGCGACGACTTCGTCACCATCACCCTCGGCGAGCCCAACTACAAGAACCTCCAGAAGGCGGTCGATGACCTCCGGAAGATCAAGGTCAAGGGCATCGACGGCATCAGCCGCTTGGTCATTCGCAAGGACGAGAAGGAAGGCGGCTACATCCTCTACAGTGAGGGCAGCAACCTCCGCGAGATCCTGGAGATCAACGGCGTCGACGGCGCCCGCGTGGTGACCAACGACATCCTGCAAATTCAGGAAGTCCTGGGCATCGAAGCGGCCCGCCGTGCCATCATGCGCGAAGCCCAAGCGGTTCTCGAAGGTCAGGGTCTCCAAGTGGACCAGCGCCACCTGATGCTCGTGGCCGACGTGATGACCAGCGACGGCGACGTCAAGGCCATCGGTCGTCAGGGTGTCAGCGGTCAGAAGTCTTCGATCCTGGCCCGTGCCGCTTTCGAAATCACCGTGGACCACTTGCTCCAAGCCGGCATGATCGGCGAAGTGGACCCCCTCAACGGTGTGGCCGAGAACATCATCGTCGGTCAGCCCGTCAACCTGGGCACCGGCGCCGTCAAGCTCGCCATGGATGGCGACAAGCTCCAGCAGCTCATCAAGACCATGCCGGAGCCCAAGAACACGATCCCGGAACCGGAGGAGGAAGAATCCTACGGTGACGATGCCTTCGCCGCCATGGTCGGCGGAGCCCCGGAGGAAGCTCCGGAACCCACCTCCGAGGAGGACAACTAAATGGACGTACAACGCAGCCTGAGAACCGTGATCGCAACTGGCAAGGCCCTCATCGGTGCCGACCAGACCCTCAAGGCGATCCAGAACGGGGAGGCCAAGCTGGTGATCCTCGCCAGCAACAGCCCCGCCGACGCCGACATCCGCGCCGCCGCCGGAACCAAGAACGTGCCCGTGCACGACTTCACCGGCATGGGTACCCAACTGGGCCCTGCTTGCGGGAAGCCGTTTGCCATCTCTGCCCTGGCCGTGCTCGATGCCGGCGAGAGCGACATCCTGTCCCTCACGAAGTGAGCTAGATGGCTGACCTCGACCTTTCCATGGAAGCCATCGGCCTCATCAACGAGGCCGAGAAGCGCCTGCGCGCCCGCATTCGCGACGCCGTCGACGAAGGAGAACGCATTGTCTTCATCACGGAGAAGGGCCACCTCGGCCAAGCTCTGGGTAAAGAGGCCAAGAACCTCGAAATGATGCGCAACCTCCTGAAGAAAGACGTCAAGTTCGTGGAGTGGGACGATGACAAGCAAGTCTTCGTGCGCAATCTGTTCAAGCCCTTCGACGTCGCCTCGATCCGCATGGAGACGCAGAGCGTCGAGAAGGACGGCGAGCCGGAAGTGCGCATTCGTGCCATCGTGGAAGTCGAAGCCAAGGACAAGGGCAAGGCCATTGGCAAGGGCGGCCGGAACATCAGTTCCATCCGCCACATTGCGCGGCGGCATCACGAGATCGACGAAGTCCAAGTCATCTGAGCGCAGCGAAGATGGCGCAGGGCTGCGTCGATCTCAGTGAGGGCGAAGCCCGAACGGACCTCGAGTGATTCGCGCAGCGAATCGCTTGAGGGGAGATTGATGAAGTCGCCGGGTCAAGCACCCAACCCCTCCCCCTTTCCTTCCTTCGAACCCTCACGGGCCTTGTAAATCTC
>JBMZJT010000043.1:9778-14432 GCA_049617695.1 Thermoplasmatota archaeon
CGTAAGCTTCGTCAAGAAAAAGGGGAAAAGCGTGAGCGACCAGCTTATGCCGGCGGCTCGAAGGGACCATCGGTTTGCAGGGTCCATCCCTCGGGCGGTGCGTAATTGAAGAACGCCGTCGCGTAGAGGTCGTAGTCCTGCTGGAGGATGATGCCTGCACCAAGTGCCGTACCCGCGACACATTGCTGGTAGCAGGCTGCGTAGACGCTGGCGAAGTACTTGCCAGGGAAGCGCGTGGTATTGAGGCCATCCCCGCCACCGCCAGTCCCATCGCCATTGTCGCAGACGGCGTCCAATTCGACGCGGCAGATGAGTGGACTGGGGCCCCAGACATTGCCGACGCGCTGGCGTTCACCTGCCTCATTCTCGACGTATTGAATGGTGCCCAAGTCGCGTCCAAATTCTTGGGTCTGGCGCCAGACAATCTCGGTTTGGAGGGTCTCAGGGACAATCTGGGTGCCAAAGTCCAGCACGTCGTACTTGTCCGGATCGCCGGCCGGCGCGCACTGGTTCGGGAAGACAAAGTTGGCGGCCTTGAAGGCACAGCCGATGTAGCCCTTGTAATGGAGGGCAGAGTAGAACGGCTCCGTGCCCGGGAGGCGTGCCAATTGTACCTTCAGGACGGGAGGTGCGGAGTCGCCCGCGACGACGTCCGTGGACGACTGGGTTGTGTCCCATCCGGGTTTCTCGAAGTTGAGGAAGTACGTACCTGGTTCGAGCCCTTCGAACCCGAACGCCCCCTGCGGCCCGGTCGTGGTTTCCTCGCCGATGCTACTGATGATCACTTTGACGCCCTCAATCGGGACGATGGCTTCGTCGAGCACCACGCCGCGGATCACACCCGTGGTGTCGGTGGCTTCCAATTCTTCCAGGCCTTCCAGTTCATCTTGGGGAACCGTGGAACCTTCTTCGGCACAGCCAGCCAGGGCCGCGGCAGTCATCAACAAGACCACGAAGACACGCATGCCGTCGCAGCCGGAGAAGAAGGGGAAAAGGGTTGTGGCCGGTTTGGTCTACGGACCGTACTTTGCCAACAGGAAAGCCACGGCCGCGAACGCAATGAGCACAACGAACGGCATGAGATCGACGCCGTCATCTTCCATGCCGCCATCCATTGCGGAACCTGCCGTGCAACCACCGTCCATCATGGTCTGGCCAGCCGGACATTCGTCCATGGTGCCGTTTTGCGCCATGGCAGGGGCAACCAGCAGGAGGGCGAGCAAGGCGAAGGCAGAAAATCGCATACCCGAACCAGAACGCTGGCCGACTTCAAGGTTGGGAACCTGCACGGCCGAAACGCTCCTAAGCGGCCACGGGAAGCCATCCAGGCACCATGAATTGGGAGATGCTGCTCGTCTTCGCCCTCGTCGTGGTGATCCTGTTCCTGTTTCTTCGAGAAGTCTTGCCGATTCCGCTCACGGCCTTGTCCAGCATCGTCGTCTTGACCGGCACCGGGATCCTGACCTTGGAGGAGGGCTTTTCCGGCTTCAGCAGCCCTGCCACGATTGCCGTTTTGGCCATGTTCGTGCTGTCAGCCGGCATCCAGCAAACGGGGGCCGTGGCGGCGATGACGGAACGGCTGGCCAATTGGGCCGGGAACAGCCACCGCCGCCAAATCGCGGCCTTGAGCCTCGCAAGTGGACCCATTTCAGGCTTCGTCAACAACACGCCCGTTGTCGCCGTCTTGATCCCCGCCACCATTCAAATGGCCCAGAAAGCCGGCATCAATCCGAGTCGGCTCTTGATGGTCGTCAGCAACATGGCGATGCTGGGCGGCCTCCTGACCATCGTGGGCACCAGCACCTCGCTGCTGGGCAATGCCGTGCTCGTCGATCTCGGCATCCAGCCCTTCGGCTTCTTCGAATTCACCGTCATTGGCGCCATCGCGCTGGTGACCGGACTGCTCTATTACCTCACCTTGGGCGCGCGCCTGCTCCCCCATCGAGGTGACGGGGACCTGGTGCAGCGCTACGATCTCAAGGGCTTCATCAGCGAGTTCCAAGTTCCAGAGACGAGCAAACTCATCGGCGCATCGATGCGAGATGCCGGCCTGTCGTTTTCCAGCGGCTGCCAAGTGCTGCGCCTGACGCGCGACGGCGAGACCTTGGACACGCCATCACCAAGCATCCCGCTGCAGGCGGGCGATCAATTGCTCTTGGAAGCCAGCCGCCGCCGATTGGCGGAGCTGAGCGCCGACTTGGAAGCGCTGCCCGACATCCTTCATCCCCTGGAACTTGACGAGGAAAGCATCGGCACCGCCGAGGTCGTCATCACCACGGGCAGCCGCTACATTGGCCGCAGCATTGCCCAAATCGACTTCCGTCGCCGCTACCAAGCCACGGTCCTGGCCGTGCGCCACCAAGGCCGCGTCGAGATTGGGCCGATCAGCCAAAGCCGCCTTAGCCCCGGCGACGTGCTCCTGGTGCAAGCGACGCCAAAGAATCTGGAACGGATGCGCGAAAAGCCGGACCTCTTCGTTACCCGAGAACGAGAACGCGCCACGTACCGTACGCAGAAGGCACTGCCCGCCATCGGCATCGTCGCGGCTGTCGTCCTGGTAGCCGCCCTTGGCTGGATGGACATCAGCATTGCAGCCCTAGCCGGCGCCATCGCCATGGTCATCGCGGGTTGCGTCAAGATGGACGAATTCTTGCAAAGCATCCATTGGGACGTCATCTTGCTCTTGGCCGGCATCATTCCCTTGGGCGCGGCGCTTCAGAAAACCGGCGGCGCCGACCTCGTCGCCCAATGGGTCGTCAGTGCAGGCAGTAGCCTCCCGCCACTGGGCTTCCTCGTCCTGTTGTTCGTCATTGCGACGCTGATTACGGAGGTCGTCAGCAACAATGCCAGCGTCGTCCTGTTGCTTCCCATCGCCGTGGCATCGGCCCTTGAACTCGGCGTCGACGCCCGCGCCGCCGCGCTGACCATCATCCTCGCTGCCAGCACCTCCATGCTCACCCCCGTTGGCTACCAGACGAACACGATGATCTACGCACCTGGCAACTATCGCTTTGGCGACTACTTCCGCGTCGGCGCCCCGCTTGGCATCGCGTTGACCATTGTCATCCCGCTCGCGATTGCCTGGCGGTTCACGTAGGGGCCAACCCTCAAGTGGCCAGATCGATTGAAACGCCCGTGGCCGACGAACCGAAAGTGGGCATCATCATGGGCAGCCGCAGCGACTGGCCGACCATGGAGCACGCCAGCACCGTCCTGAAGGAACTCGATGTGCCCCACGAATGCCACATCGTCAGTGCGCACCGGACGCCGGATCGTCTGTACGAATACGCAGAAACGGCAGCCGGACGCGGCATCCAAGTCATCATTGCCGGCGCCGGCGGCGCAGCCCACCTACCGGGCATGACGGCGGCCAAAACGCCGCTGCCAGTCCTGGGCGTCCCCATCAAATCCAGCACCATGAGTGGCCTGGACAGCCTCTACTCCATTGTCCAGATGCCGCGCGGCGTCCCCGTCGGCACCTTGGCGATCGGTGAAGCTGGGGCCGTCAACGCGGCACTGCTCGCTGCGCGCTTCCTCGCCACCCAAGACCCCGCCTTGGCCGATCGCATCGAAGCGCGCCGCGCCGCAGAAGAAGCCCGCGTGCTTGAGGACAAGCTGGAATGACCCGCACCCTCGGCATTCTTGGCGGCGGCCAACTCGGCCGCATGATTGCCAATGACGCCCGGCGTTTGGGGTACAAAGTCGCCGTCATGGACAGCAGCCCCGACTGCCCCGCCTACGGCGCCGCCGATGCATTCGTGGAAGGCGCGTGGGACGACCTCGAGGCCATGCAGCGATTGGCCAAAATCAGCGACGTCTTGACGGTCGAGAATGAACACCTGCCGGCCGACATGCTTGCCCAGGTTGAAGCGAGCACACCGTTGTTTCCCCACAGCGGCGTCCTGCGCACGATTCAGGACCGGCTCAACCAGCGCCGGTTCCTCGCCGACCACGAGATTCCACAGCCGGCATGGGCCGCCGTGGCAACAGCGCAGGAAGCCCAATCCGCCGCCAAGGAAATCGGCGTGCCCGGCATTCTCAAATCGCGCTTTGGCGGCTACGATGGCAAGGGCCAGGTCCGCATCCAAGAAGGCGACGACCCCGCTTCCAAGCAAGCCGAACTCGGCGTACCCGGCATCTGGGAAGCATTCGTCCACTTTGACCGTGAAATCAGCATCCTCGTCACCCGTGATCAAGCGGGCAACATGGTCACCTATCCACTCGCTGAGAACGAACACCGCGGCGGCATCCTCCACATCACGCAGGCACCAGCCGACGCCACAGACGATGTCGCGCGGCAAGCCGCGACGATTGCCAGACAGGTCGCCGAAGGCCTGGGGCACGTCGGCACCCTCTGCGTCGAATTGTTCGACGTCCAAGGCCAACTTCTCGTCAATGAAATCGCCCCCCGAGTCCACAACAGTGGCCACCACACGCTCGGTGCGTGCATCACCAGCCAATTCGAGAATCACGCACGCGCGGTCCTCGGTTTGCCCTTGGGCGATCCGACACAGCACACCCCGGCGGCGATGTTGAACATCCTCGGCGATGCCTGGAATGCGGGCGTACCGAATTGGAATCCAATTCTTAGCGAACCCCGCACGAACTTGCATCTCTACGGGAAGGCGGAAGCGCGGCCCGGACGCAAGATGGG
>JBMZJT010000044.1:0-14170 GCA_049617695.1 Thermoplasmatota archaeon
GATCGCGAAGAGCGCTCGTTAGAGCGCGCGTAGCGACCCGGTCGAGAGCGAGCGCAGCGAGCGGACCCTGCTGGGCGCGGCGTAGCCGCGTGCAGTTGGGGCTGAGCGCATCGCCAAGTCGGCCCGCTAAGGTCGTCATTCTTCCGCGTCGAAGCCTTCTGCTTCGGCCGGTGCCTCTTCCCTTTCCTCTTCTTTTGGCAGGCGCAAGGTCGCCGTGCATCCGTGGCCCAGGCCCGGAGACGTCAACGTCAAGCTGCCTCCGTGTAGCTTCGCGATGGACGTGCAAATGTACAGGCCCAAGCCAGTTCCCTTCAGGCCGGCGCGGGGTTCGTGCACTTGGGCAAACGGCTGACCGACTTCGTCGAGCTTGCCTGGATCGATGCCTTGGCCGTTGTCGCGGACTTCGATGACGACGTCGTCGCCGTCCTGCACGCGCACCTCAATCTGGCCAGCCGGCGCGAACTTGAGGGCGTTGGAAAGGAGGTTGTCGATGATTTGGGCGATTCGAGCATCATCGACGTGGGCAACGGCACGGGTGCCGACCAGGGAAACTTTGGTTTTGGCGCCGCGGGCTTGTTCTTGGACGGCTTCGACGGCCCGCTGACAGATGTCAAGCACGTCCGCGGGCTGCCGGTTCAGCTCCATCCCCTTGGCTTCGAGCCGAGAGGCGTCCAGCAGGTCATCGACGACCGCATTCAGGCGGTCGACGCTGCGATCCAGGATGTCCAAATTGCGCGATTCGCCTCCAGCACGTCGCAGCAGGTAGGTCTGCGTCCGGATCGGCATCAGCGGCGTGCGCAATTCGTGGGCGACCATGTTCAGGAAATCCCGTCGAACCTTGTCGCGGTCGCGCAGGCGCTCGATTTCCATGCGCTGTTCGGTCTCGGTGCGTGCCTGGGCAATGAGGTCTCGGCTCATGGTCTTGGCTCGCGCCTTGGTCGAGTCGTGCGCGTAGACGGTGCCGGCGATGGCAATGCTCAGCATGGCGCCGCTGCCCAGCACAAACCACGGCGCATGGGCGTCGAGTGCCGGGAGCGTGCTTTTGATTTGCATTTCCAGGAGCCAGACCCGGCCCCATGCCTCGAATTGCTCGGTGTGCGTCGCCGTACCGTTCCACGCGTGTTCATGCAACACAATGCTCTCGGCAGTGAGGTCTGTGACGCGGTACGGGGCATCTCTTGGCAGCGCGACGGCCATATCCTCAACGGTCTGGGCTAGGACAATGTAGCCATGGGTGCCCTGTTCATGGACGGGCAGGCTGAGGAAGAACCCCGGCTTGGCGCCGGTCGGCGAAATGATGTCCTTGGGGGGTGTCGCGATGATGGCACCGAGTGCATGGGCTTCGTCGAGCGCCCAACGCCCGTCGGGATCGCCGCGCAAATCGAGGCCAATGGCGCCGGGCTCTGGCACCAAGGGGTACACATGGTCCACAACTGTTGGGTCATCGGCCGGGGCGGGGAACACGGTGAAATTGGCCCGAACTGCCAGCGGAATGCTTGTGTCGTTGCGCGTCGCGGCCTCGTATGCGGCAAGCTCCGACAGCGGCACGTCTCGTGCAAATCCGATGGCGGTGCTGCCACCGGGACCAAATTGCCAGTTCTGCGACGCCACGAATCGGTCGAATTCCTCCCGTTCCACCTCCTCTGATGCACTGTAGAGGGCGCGCAAAGCCAGCAGCCGATCGCCGTAGCGTAGCGTCGCATCGGCCCACGCTTCGGCCAAATCATCGGCGCGTGCCTGTTGGTCCTGCTGGTCCAAGGAGACAATGGTGGGATGGACGATGAGGCCGACGAAAGTGGCTGCCACGATGAGGGGTGCAAGGCTGACCATTGGATGGGCCAAGCGTCGCACGGAACGTCGTTGGCGATTGCCAGCGGCCAGGATCAGTGCCGTGACGCTGGCACAGATGAGGAACAATTGCAGGAGGAGCAGGGCTTCATTGCTGTCGCCGACAACAAATGGGCCGCGTCCCAGGAGCGTGGCCATCACGCTGCCCGCGGCGGTTCCGAGTAACAAACCCGCGATGCCCGTGCGCGAGGACTGCTGGGTTGCCCACGCGAAGACTGGAATCAGGAGAAGAACGCTCCAACCGGGGCTCCAAAACGCCGCCAAACCGGCCGCTGCGCCAGCCAATGGCATCAGCAAACTCGGGGCATCCAGGCGTCGCGTCGCCAGGAGCCATGGAATGACGAGCAGGCTGCCGGCCAAATTTCCAAGAGCCCAGGTGCGCCAAATGTTGGGCAGGTCCGATCCTGGGACGCCGGCACCAGCCAATGCGGCTGCCCCAACCGACGCACTGACGATTGCGCCTGCGCCAGCGGCGCCGAAGATCACCCCGACGCCACGCAAGTGTTCCAGCACGTCCCGGCCGCCGGCACGGCGGATCCACCATGCTGCCAGCGCCGCTTCGCCTGCGTTCCCCGCCCCAATCCATGCGGCGGTCGCAGCCCCTGTGGGGAAGTTGACGAGCCACGATGCGGCCAGGACCAGGGGCCACCAGCGCAAGCCCATCAAAACGAGAAATCCAATCGCCAAGCCCGCCGGGGGCCAAACCGGACTCGAGCTGACGTGCACCGTGGCCACTTCAAGGCTCAACCTGCCAAGCGCCACGTAGGTGACACCGAATGCCACGGCAGCGGCAAGGCGTCGATGCACGCTCCAGATTGGATGCAGGGCGCCCTAAGGGTGATGCTGGGGGAAAAGGCCGTTTTGCCCCTAGCCGAACTTGCGATTCAGGCCCCAATGCAGCATGGAATCCGGAAGCAACCGCTTGACGAGGTTGTACACTTTCGCGTGCAGCGGCGCAAAGTAGTGAATCCGGGGTCGCTTGCTCAGGGCCGCCTTCGTGATGGCCTTGGCAATGTCGTCGGGGCTGGCCCCGTGACCGGGGCGGCTGCGGCGCTTGGCCCAGACGGCGTAACGACGCGCGTAGGGGCTTTCGTCTCGATCGGCCACGTTCTCCATGGTTTCCTGATGGCTGCGTTGGCCAAAGGGCGTGTTGACGAATCCAGGCTCCACGAGGGTGGCTCGAATGCCAAATTCTCGGACTTCCACATCGAGCACTTGCGTCATGGCGCGCATGGCGAATTTGGTCGCACAGTAGGCCGATTGCATGGGAATCGGAATGTGGCCGCTCATGCTGGAGACATTGACAATGCGTCCCGTTCCCTGAGCCCGCATGTGGGGCAGGACGAGCCGCGTCAATTCATGGGCGCCAAACAGATTCGTAGCAAAGATGCGGTCCAACAGTTCCGGCGTCGTGTCTTCAAATGCGGCCACGGCGCCGAATCCCGCGTTGTTGACCAGGACATCAATGCGCCCGTGACGCTCGAGGATGGCATCGACGCAGGCGGACCGGGTTGCCGCGTCCGTGACGTCCAACGTGGCAAGCTCGACGTGCGGTCCTTCCAGGGATGCGATGCTTTCCAGACGACGCGCCGTGGCCACGACATGGGCGCCAGCCGCAACCAAATGGGGGATGCTCGCTTGACCGATGCCGGATGAACAACCCGTGACGAGGACGATCGGACGCTCCACAAAGTCGCCAGACAGGCCGGTGATTTGGTTGCGCCGGTCACTTCCCACGAGGGAATGGAGAAATAAGCCCCCGGCCTCGATGGCGCCTATGTGGTCGGTGTTCAGCACTGGCCGGGAGCACCATGACACACGATCCGGATCCTGAACAGCGCCTGGACGGCTGGGGCTTTGGCGACACTGCCTTTGAAGCCCGCGCCGACGACACGGTGGTCCTCACCGGCGACCGCTACCCGCTTTGCGGCGACGCCCTGCCCCACTTGTTGCCTTGGATCCGCGACGTCATGGAAATCGACTTGCCGGTCGACGACTTGCATCAACCGGCGTACCCGCCCAAGATTCCCGCGCCCAAGCGCAACGCCAAGCTGTACAAGGCGTTGGAAGCCGTCGTCGGCGATGACTGGACCCAGGACGGCGCCACGCGCCTGCGCCACGGCCATGGTCACACGTTGGAAGAGATGTATGCCATCCAACACGGCGCCCTCGGCCGCGTCCCGGACATCGTCGTCTGGCCCCGCTCCACGGAAGATGTCGAGGCCATCATTGCGGCGGCCAAGAAGCACAACGGCGTCGTCATTCCCTACGGCGGCGGCACCAACGTGACCGACGCCCTGCGCTGCGACGAAGGCGAGGCCCGCACGATCGTCAGCGTCGACATGCGCAAAATGGATCAAATTCTCTGGATCGACGAGGACAATCGCATGGCTTGCATCCAAGCCGGCGCCGTCGGTCGCCACATCCAAGAACAACTGGCCGAGAAAGGCTACACCCTGGGCCATGAGCCGGACAGCATTGAATTCTCGACCCTCGGCGGCTGGATTGCGACGCACGCCTCGGGCATGAAGAAGAACAAGTACGGCAACATCGAAGACATCGTCCTCGACGTCCACGTTGTCACCGCCGACGGCACCCTGAGTCGGCCCCAAATTGCGCCTCGTGAATCGGCGGGCCTCGACCTTCGCCGCTGGATTTTCGGCAGCGAAGGCACCCTTGGCATCGTCACCCAAGCCGTCGTCAAGATCTTCCCACTGCCTGAAGTCCAGGAATACGACTCGGTCCTGTTTCCCAACTTCGAACAAGGGGTCGCGTTTCTGCAAGACCTCACGCGCAGCGGGCAATTGCCTGCCAGCGTCCGCCTCGTCGACAACGTCCAGTTCCACTTCGGCCAAGCGCTCAAGCCGGCGTCCGAAGGTGCGAAGGCGCTTGTGAGCAAGGCGCAGAAGTTCTTCGTCACCAAGGTCAAGGGCTTCGACCCGCACCAGATGGTTGCCTGCACCTTCGTGCACGAAGGTACCAAAGACGGAGTCGCCTTGGAGAAGAAGACGGTGGCCAAGCTCGCAAAGCGCCACGGTGGCATGATGGCTGGCCCCGAAAACGGCCGGCGCGGCTACACCCTGACCTTCGGCATCGCCTACATCCGCGATTTCGTCATGAAGCACTGGATCCTCGGCGAGAGCTTCGAAACCAGCGTGCCCTGGGACAAAGCCATCGAACTGTGCGACCGGGTCAAACAACGCATTCACGACGAATGCGCGGCGCGGGGCGTCCCTGGCAAACCGTTTGCTACCGCCCGCATCACGCAGCTCTACCCGACCGGCGTTGCCGTCTACTTCTACTTCGGCTTCCACCACAAAGGTCTCGACGAACCGCAGCAAATCTACATGGACATCGAAGCCGCGGCGCGCGAGGAAATCTTGGCCTGCGGCGGCTCCATCAGCCACCACCACGGCATCGGCAAGATCCGCCAACGGTTCCTACCGGACGTGTTCTCCCCGACGACGCTCCAATGGGCCAAGGGCTTCAAGAATGCCGTCGACCCCGAGAACATCTTTGCCGCGGGCAACCAAGCCTTGGGGCAAAAATGACCGTCCTGCTCACCGGCGTCACTGGATTCCTGGGCAAAGTCGTCCTTGAAGAATTGATGCGCCGCGACCTCTGCAAAGAAGTCGCCGTCGTCATCCGCAGCCGCGGCGACACCCCCGCCCAGGAGCGCTTCGACGAGAAGGTCGTGCCCTCGCCATGCTTCCGGAACTTGCCGGATGGATGGCACAAGCGCGTGCGCGTCGTCGAAGTGGGCCTCGAAGACCGCGAAGGCCTGCTCGCCTTGGCGCCGCAGCTTGGCGATGTAACGCACATCATCCATTCCGCCGCATCGATTAGCTTCGACTTGCCGATCCAGGATGCGGCGACGGCCAACATTGACACGGCGCTCAACGTCCTCGAACTGGCCAAGCACCTGCCCAACCTGGAACGCATGGTCGCGGTGTCCACGGCCTACGTCAACACCCATGACGCCCACGATGGGGCCGTCCCAGAGGAACTTGCGCCCTTGCCGGCTCCGGCCGCAGACCTCCTGGCCGCGATTCAGGACGGCGCCGACGAAAAGGCGCTGCTGCGCGACGCGGGCCTGCCCAACACGTACACCTACACGAAGTGCCTGGCTGAGCACATGCTCGCGGCCAACCGATGTGACGTGCCGCTCACCATCCTGCGGCCTAGCATCATTTCCTGCAGTCTCCAATACCCCTTCCCCGGTTGGATTGACAGCACCGCCGGCTTTGGCGGCTTCGTCGCCATGCTCGGCCTTGGCCACCTGCGCGCCGTCGTCGGCCGCGGCGACTCCAAATTGGATCTCGTGCCCGTCGACGAAGTGGTCCACCGGATCCTTGGCGCAGCCTACGTGGACACCGACGACCTCGTCGTACGCCACGCCGCCGCCAGCAGCCAATACAGTCCCAGCCTCCACGACTGCTGGGATGCCATCTCCGGCTACTACGAAGCCAATCGCGTTCACCGGCGACCGACGCTGCGCTACATGGGGCCCCGCCGCACGCGGTTCCACGTCGCCGACCTGCTACACCACCGGCTCCCCGTCGCCATGGCCTCCATGGGGCCACGGCGCAAACAAGCACGGTCCCTGGCCACGCGCCTGAACCATCTGAACCGGGTCTTCCCGTACTTCACCAGCAACAGCTTCGACTTCCATTGCTCGCAGCCGCTGCCCGACGGATTCGACAAGCGTGCCTACCTGGACCTTGCCTGCGCGGGCATTCATGAACACATCCTGCGCCAAGATCGAACCCAATGGACCATGGCAGGCGAACGCGCCGTGGGCAAAACGGACCTCACCTGGGCTCTAGACAAGCCCTATGGCAACGGCTGGATTCGCTGGGCCGCCTGGCGTGTCCGCAAGACCATGCGCAAGACATTCAACAGTGTCACCGTCGACATTGCGTCCTTCGAGAAAGCCCGTGCACAGGTGCCCGACGGCATGCCCTTGGTCCTCGTCGGCTCCCACCGCAGCTACTTCGACTTCGTCCTGCTCTCGTACCTTGCCTTTGCGCGCCCCGACCTGCGCATCCCGATTCCCTACATCGCCGCGACCGCTGACTTTGGACGCATCCCGCTGCTTGGCCGGATCCTGCAATCCATGCACGCGTTCTACATCAAGCGCGGCATCGGCAAGGAAGACCCCGAACTCACCGCGCGCATCCAGAAGTTCCTCGACGAAGGCAAAACCCTCGAATTCTTCATTGAAGGCACCCGCAGCCGCAGCCGCGAATTCCTGCCCCCCAAGCGTGGCATGCTGCGCGCCATCCAAAGCGCCGGACGCACCGTCGCCATTCTGCCGGTGTCCCTGTGCTACGACCGCGTGCCGGAAGAATCGGTCTTCGACAAGGAACTCTCGGGCCACACCAAGCCGAAGATGACGCTGCGCTCCCTCCTGAAATGGGTGCGCAAAGCCAAGCGCGGCAAGGTGCAACTCGGACGCGCCCACATCGCATGCGCCGAACCGGTGTTCCTGGGGCCCTCGGATGACATCCATCAAACAGCAGCCGACGTCATGACGGGCCTGCGCAGCGCCATGGCCGCCACGACGTTCCACCTGGACGCCTACGTCGCCCACGACCCCGCCACGGACCGCGAACAACTACGTGCAGCCATCGAAGCCGCCGGCGGTCGCGTCCTGAAAAGCGACCTCCCTGTGCCGCCCATGTCTCCCGCCATCGCCCAAACCATGTGGCATCAATTTGGCCACCATTTGGGCGATGAAGAAGCCGAATCCAGCGACGTTGTGCTGGTCTAGGGCGTCCAGACGCTCTTGCCATCACTCTTTTATCGCACCTCGGCTCCGACGGCACATCGGCGAGGGCGCCCTATCGCGCCTGCAACCCTGTTGGTGAACCATGGGACGCAAGGAAGACAACATCAAGAAGGCCACCCAGATCATGCACAATCTGGACGGCATCCGCAACATCGCCATCGCGGCGCACATCGACCACGGCAAGACCACGTTCAGTGACAACCTGCTGGCCGGTGCGGGCATGATGAGCGAAGAACTCGCTGGCGACCAGCGCGCCCTGGACTTCGATGAAGAAGAACAGGCTCGCGGCATCACCATCAACTCCGCGTCTGCCTCGATGGTTCACACCTTCAAGGGCAACGACTACCTGATCAACCTCATCGACACCCCGGGTCACGTTGACTTTGGTGGCGACGTGACGCGTGCCATGCGCGCCGTCGACGGCTGCATCATCCTGGTGTGTGCTGTGGAAGGCCCCATGCCGCAGACCGAAACCGTGGTGCGCCAAGCCCTTCGTGAGAAGGTGCAGCCGACGCTGTTCATCAACAAGGTGGACCGCCTGATCAACGAGCTGAAGGTCACGCCCCAGCAGATGCAGGAGCGCTTCGTCAAGCACATCAACAAGGTCAACCAGCTCATCAACGCCAACCTGCCCCAGGAATTCAAGGGCAAGTGGGGCGTCCGCATCGAGGACGGCACCGTCATGTTCGGCAGTGCCTACCACAACTGGGGCATGAGTGTCCCGTACATGCAGGAGCACCAGATTGGCTTCCCCCGCATCTTCGAGCTGTGCAACGCCGGCGACGAGAAGAAGCTGGCCAAGGAATGCCCCATCGCCGAAGTCGTGCTCGACACTGTGGTTCGCAGCCTGCCGTCCCCGGCCAAGGCCCAGGACTACCGCATCAAGCACATCTGGCACGGCGACCACGAGTCCACCATGGGCAAGGCCATGTGCGCTGCCGACGCCAAGGCGCCGGCCACGTTCATGGTCACCAAGATCATGATCGACCCCCACGCCGGTGAAATCGCCGTCGGTCGTCTGTTCAGCGGTACTCTGGAGCGCGGCAACGAGCTCTTCATCGCGGGTACGAAGACCAAGAACCGCGTCCAGCAAGTCGGTGTCATGATCGGCAGCGACCGCGTCGCCGTTGACAAGATCAGTGCTGGCAACATCGCCGCCGTCACGGGTCTCAAGGACGCCATGGCCGGTCTGACCCTCACGGGCGACCCGGACATGGATCCCTTCGAACGCATCGTTCACGTCAGCGACCCCGTCGTGACCGTCAGTGTCGAAGCCAAGCACATGAAGGACCTGCCCAAGCTGGTCGACACCCTGCGCAGCGTCGCCAAGGGTGACCCCAGCCTGCAACTCTCCATCAACCAGGAGACTGGCGAGAACCTCATGTCTGGCATGGGCGAACTCCACTTGGAAATCATCCAGCACCGCATCGAGCGCGACTACAACCTCGAAATCATCTGCGGTCAGCCCATCGTGGTGTACCGTGAACAGGTCAAGGGCAGCAGCCCCGCCGCCTTCGAAGGCAAGTCGCCCAACCGTCACAACCGCTTCTACATCACGGCCGAGCCTCTGGCTGAGGACATCGTGAAGGCCCTGCACGACAACGAGATTCCGCAGGACGCCAAGAAGCACGCCAAGGAAGTCGAACAAGCCATGACCCACAACCATGGCTGGGAGAAGGACGTCGCCAAGAAGGTCAAGGGCATCGAGGGCACCAACATGTTCGTCGACGCCACGAAGGGTATCCAGTACCTGCACGAGACCATGGAACTGATCCTCGAAGGCTGGAAGGAGACCCTCAACAACGGTCCCCAGGCCGGCGAGCCGGTTCAGGGCATCCTGTTCAAGCTCCACGACGCCAAGCTCCACGAGGACGCCGTCCACCGTGGCCCGGCTCAGGTCATCCCCGCCGTGCGCAACGCCTGCTACGGCGCCATGACCACGGCTGGCACCGTTCTCATCGAGCCCATGGCCAAGGCCGTCGTGACCACCCCTGACGAAGTCATGGGCAACGCGACCCGCGAGTTCCAGCAGCGCCGCGGCACCATCCTGGACATGAGCCAGGAAGGCGACTCGACGACGATTGAGGCCAAGGTCCCGGTCGCTGAGATGTTTGGTTTCGCCGGCGCCATCCGCAGCGCCACCGGTGGCCGTGCCATCTGGAGCACCGAGAACATCGGCTTCGAGATGCTCGACATGGGCCTGCAGCAGCAGGTCACGAAGCAGATCCGTGAGCGCAAGGGCCTGAAGCCCGAGCCCTACACGGCTGAGTACTACGCCGAGTAAGCTCGCAACCTGAGCGGTGGCCGAACCGGCCGCCTCGCTCGGACCCTCTTCCCCTTCATCCTCATTTTGTATCTTCACGGGTCCGTCCAAACGACCTTTGAACCCCCGCCGGCGTCGCCCGTTGTTGCGTCACGGCGTCCACTTTGACATCCGCCACCCTCATGAGCGGGCGCACCTCAAGCCACTGGCCCGTCGCCTCAAACACATTCGTGCCGGCCGCAGCGAGGTCGCCAACGTCGTCGTCAGCGCCGACACCCGCGTGCCGGAGCGTGGGGCGTGGAATGTCCAGCTGTTTCACGGCCTAGGCGACAAGGGATACACCCTGAATCCCGTCTTCCTGCAACGGGGGCGATTCCCCCGGGTCCGCACCGCCCTGACCATGGCGGCGCGGCGCCTTCGGCTGCCCTTGAATTTCACCCGGCCGCCACGCAATCCCAGGCAACGCGGCGGGCGCTACGAGCAAGTCAACGCCTACGGGCCGAGGTTTGCGGATCTCCTGGGCGACATGCTTCGCGACGTGGAAATCAGCAACCACGGGCACGTCGCCCTCAACGAGCGCAACGGGGTTCGCGCCGATCCTGACGGGCCGCTGCTATGGATGCCGACATGGGACAACAGGCGCTTCCTCGGAGGCCCGAACCAATCCAGCCTCGGGATTTTTGCTCGCGAAGTTGCCCTGGTGAGCCGCCACGTTCCGGTGCAGGTCAAAGTCCATCCCCTGACCTTGAAATTCCAACAAGACGAGGCGGCCTTGCAATTGCTGGCCAAGGAACCCGGCGTCACCCTCCTGGATGGCGGCCTGGATCCCTACAATCTCCTCTCCGGCGTGCGGGCGGTGCTGACCGACACCAGCAGCCTCGGCTTCGAAGCCTATTGCAGTGGATTGCCCGTCGGCATCGCCCAGCCGCCGAAGGTTCGCTACAAGGGTCTGCACGCCGAATTGGCCCAGCGGACCCATGTCCTTCGCAGCGGTCGCCCCGACCTCCTGGATTGGGCCGAATCACCGGCATTGCCCTCGGATGCCCGCTGGATGCGGGATTTGCTCTATGCGCCGTCGCCGGAGCGCAACGACGCCTTCGCCCAGGAATTGGCCAGCCACGTGGACGCCATCTAACCGAAAGGTCCCTACCTCCGCTTGTGCCTGCTTGGACGTGGAGCCTGGGACGTTCATCGCCCTCGTCATGTTCATTGGCGCCAGCATCAGTGACTTGCAGACGCGCCGGGTGCCCAACCGCTACTGGGTGCCGTTCCTCGTCGCCGCGCCGTTCCTAGCTCCCGCCGATCCAACCGCGTGGGCATTTGCCGCTGGCGGGGCCGCGTTCTTCTATGGATTCTGGCGGCTTGGCCTCTTTGGCGGGGCCGATGCCAAGGGACTCATGGTGGTCGCAGCCTTGACCCCGACCCTGCCGGCTCTCCTAGAACACAAGACCATCCTGGCCTTCGATGCACTCGTCAATGCCACACTGCTGATGGTCGCCCTCCCGGGCCTGTTCTTGCTCTGGAACTTGGTTCGCGGAGATTTGCGCATGCCCGCGGCGCTTCTGGGCATGCGCATGGATGTCGCCCGGGCCCGCGAGCGCCACCTATGGCCCATGCAGGACGTCAACGGCCGATGGCGCTACATGCATCGCCCCGGCATCGATGTGGATGGCGTGTTTCGCGCCCACCAGCAAGCCGGCCACGATCGCATCTGGGTGACGCCCAAGATTCCCTTCATGGTCCCCCTGACGGCGGGCCTCATTCTGGCCGCCGGCCCAGGCAATCTGGCCCTTTGGGCCATGGCCCAAGTCCTTGGCTGAGTCCAGGTGCGCAAAGCAGGGGTTTACAAGCTCTACCCAGGTCTTCGGCTGTGGCCCAGCGGCGCACAACGGGGTTATCCGGTCTCGACGCCCAACTTGGTGGCGGCGTGCCGGCAGGCTCTGCCCATGTTCTGCTTGGCGAGCCGATGAACGCCTTCGAGCTGTTCGCAGATCACTTTGCTGCCGGCGGCACCAAGCACGGCAAGGTCCGCTATCTCACCACGGAGCGCACCGCCGAGGAAGTCGCACAAGGCGTCCAACGCGTCGGTGGCGACCCCAAATCCGTCGAGGCGGTTTCCTTGCCTCACAAGGGGAAAATGGTGCTGCCCGACGTCAAGGATGGTTTTCGCTATGTCATCGACGACATTACCACCGTCGTGGATGAGCTGGGCTTCACGGACACCATGGCACGGCTCAAGGTCATGCGGGAACAGGCCCGCAGTGCCGGCACGGAACTGCTCATCACCTGCACCCAGGGCTTGCTCACCTCCAGTGAAGAAGTCCGGCTCAAGCTCTGGGCCGACGGCGTCATGGAACTGGGTTTCGACCGCCAAGGCTTCGGCCTTTACCCCTTCCTGAAGGTCACCAAGATGCGTGGTGTGCCTGAATCCTCGCGTTTCATCCTCTTCAAAGAGACCAACGCCGGTCTCTTCATGGAAAGCACGAGGAGGGTCTTCTAGTGCAAGACGAGGCGGTCACCCCCGTCGTGGGCACCGTCATGATCCTCGGCATTACCGTCCTTGGCATCGGCGCCATGCTGTTCTGGGGGGCCCCAACGCTCCAAGCCATCCAGGACCAAAACAGCGTTGTCGCAATGCAAGGCGAACTCCTCGAAGCCCGCACCGCGACCCTCGACCTGATGATTGACAAGTCGAGCCGCGTGCCCCAAATTGTCGTCGAGGGCGGAGAACTGGGCATTGAGGCCGGGACCCGATTCCTCATCACGAGTGACCAATTCGAGGCGTCGGGTGGCGCCTACGCCGGCTGCGCCATGGTCGTGACGGGTTGGACAGACGGTGGCAGCTTCGACCTGGATCAAGGATGCACGGCGCTCAACACGGTGCCTGAACTGGATTGTGATAATGCCAGCAGCAACCGCGTATGCCTGCTCGTCAGTCGCGTCACAGGCAGCAACTTCGCGGATGCAGACCTGGGGACCGCCAGCAACAGCGGCAGCAGCTGGACGATTGGATTCGACGACACCAGCGACCTCTCCACCGGCACCTGGGCCTTGCGGCTCTACGACGACGCGGGCGACCTCGTCGCGCAAAGTTGGATTCTCGAAACGGATCGCGTCTCCTGGGAATTGGCCAGCAGCAACGGCAACCGGGGCGTCCACCTCGAAGCTGGGGCCGTCTTCGAAACCGATGGCCCTGTGACGTATCTGATCAAACAGCCGGCACTCCAGGAGGATGCGTCGGGCCTCGATGACGTCTTCCTGCGCCTTCCAACCTACCTAGAAGGCGAGCGCAACAGCATCTCCGGCTCGTCCACCATTGGACTCTTCATCGGCCAAGTGGGCAACAACCACGTTCGCATCCAAAGCGACGCCACGGACCGCATCCGGTACGCCTTCGACGGCGAACTGGCCGAGTCCTGGTGCAACAGCCTCCTGGCCCGCAACACGCAGCTCAGCACCGCAGCCTACGCGGAACCGACCCCCGATTCGTGCAGCGACGATCCCGCCGTGGTGACCTACACCCTCGCTTCGTCGTTCCCGTTCGAACTCAGCCATGCCCGCATTACTGCACGACTCCAATTCTGACGGCGTCAGCGAAGTCGTCGGCCAAATCCTCATTTTCGGGATCCTCTCGACGGTCCTGATTCTGGCCTTGTTGGGCTTCAATGTCGCTCGCGAGGGCACCGCCGAGCAAGTGGCTGAAGTGCGCGCCGAAAGCATCGCCCAGCGCATCGCAGGGGTCGTCGTCGACGGCGCCTTGTTTGCCGAACAAACGGATGCGGACACCATTGAACTGCGCCTGCCCATGGAACTGCCAGACGACCTGGAAGGCCAAGGATACTCCATCACACTCAACGAAGACGATGTCACCGTGACCACCGGAGGCACCACGGTCGCGGCGGCCCTGTTTAGCAGCGGCCAACCCACGGACCTCGTCGTGTGCGCCATGCCGGCGCGCATCGGAGGCAACCTCGATGTCCGCGTGACGTCCAATGTCGGATCCATTGATCCAGCCGATTGCCCCAACCTCGGCGCCGCCACGCGCGCCATTCTCCTGGAGAACCCTGCATGACCCCGGAAGCCAAGAAGCCGCCCGCAAAGGCCCCGGCACGCCCCAAAGCGCCGGCCAAAGCCCCTGCCAAACCGGCAGCAAAGCCTGCGCCAGCTGCCAAACCTGCCAATGCAGATGCGCCGGCCAACGCGGGCAAATCTTCCGGCGAAGGAAGCCGTCAAGTCGCAAAGGGGGAGGCCCCGAAGAAGGGCAGCCT
>JBMZJT010000045.1:0-216 GCA_049617695.1 Thermoplasmatota archaeon
ACTCATGCGACCCACGCTTCGCTGTCACCCGCGGAATAGTGATGCACGTACGGGCCATGGATACCGTCCGACGTACATGGTTATCGAGGTAACCGCGACCGCATGAAAGATGTCGTCAAATTGGATGCTTCAATCCCCCAGGTCGTGATTGTTCGTTGGGCAGCGGCAAGCCCAAATGCGTGCCAATATGCGACACGTTGCAACGGGAAATCAGCA
>JBMZJT010000045.1:226-13746 GCA_049617695.1 Thermoplasmatota archaeon
AATTTTGCCAAGCGAATGCCAAGCAACCAACCGCCTTAAACGACATTTTCTGTTGAATCCTTCGCTGCGACCCTAAATTTTGCCCTCCAAGGCCAATGAATCGATGCGACCGAGCATGCCTAGTTTCTGCGCCACGGCGAGAAAGGGAGGCCGCGTTCGGCAAACGCAACACCAATGCCCAGGGGGCGCACTTATATCAGCGAATAAGCACGCCGCCATCGATGCGGCGATCGGCAGGAGCAAAGGTTGGGCATGTAGCCATGCGCCCCGCCGTGCAGGTCGCTGCCTTGGGCGAAGAACGGCGACGGCAAGGAGAAGCGCCCCTCGATAGTGCCACAAAGAGCCGCCGACAAGACCGCGAAATGTGGGCTAAGGTCGGCGCCTTGTTTTCGAGGTGCCATTGACGACCGCTGTGCCAGAGGCGCTTGATGTCAGCAAGGAAAGCGGGAACGGGCCTGCGGCCGCGGTTGAATCACCGCCTTTACGAAGCCTTCACGTTACACATACCTCGTCACCATATGGTGCAAACAGATCCTTGTTGGCCCTTGTAAGTCAGCTGGCGGCGGCCGGCCTCGCCGATCCCGTTGTTGCCGGCCCGCCGGGGCATTTTGCATCTCTGTGCCGATCCAATGGCATCGAATTCGTCGAGATCGTTGTTCCGCGAGAGTGGCATGCGCGCGCGTTTCGAGGCGTGTTGACCCGGGCAAAGGCGGCATGGAGCCTTAGATCCCAACGGAGACGAAAGACCGCACCCCTTGGGCATCTGCTGGATGCGTTGCGTCCTGATGTTGTGCATCTAAACTCTGCCCTATGCACATGGGCCGTTCACGACATCTCCACCCGTGGATTGCCGCTGGTATGGCATATACGAGAATTTGGCCCGCCAGATTACGGCATTTTTCCGCCGCGAGGTTGGACTGAGCTCGGGGAGCAGCTCCGCGGTGCCGCTACGGCCATCTTTGTGTCGAATCAACTGGCGCAATGGTATGAGAGCCGCTGTGGCCCCCTAGAAAATGGCGTCACCATTTACAATGGCGTGTTCTCCGCCAATCGGGCCCGAGGTGCAGTGGCCACTTCTTTGCCCCAAGGCCCGATACTCCAACTCTTGTTCGCTGGCCTAATCCGACCCGAAAAAGGGGTGGGCGACATCATCTTCGGAGCTTGGCACCTGCGGCGCAAAAACATCTCTTTTCACGTGAACATGTGCGGCTCCGGCTGGGCTCGCCCATTTTACCAGGCCCTGACCCTTCTGCTCGGCTTGAGGCGCCAAGTTACCTGGCATGGATTCGTTTCTGACATTCCGCAAAGAATTGCAGATGCCGATTTTGTTCTGGTGCCAAGTCACGCGGAGGCGATGGGGCGGGTAACGGCCGAAGCGATGTGGGGCGGGCGCCCCATCGTTGCGCGCTCAGCAGGTGCTACGGTTGAGGTGGTTGGCGGGCTTTCTTGCGGTACGTTCTACAAAGGGGGTGGCCGGGAACTGGCCGCCAGCATTCAGCGTGCGCTAGCCTCTTCCGACCATTCCCTATCGGGAGCGATCGAGGCGCAACGTCGCGCCTGCAGAGAGTTCAACACTGCTGCATACGCAGCCCACGTGGCTGAGCGGCTCGCTACCGCATTTCAGCGGACGAGGTCGGGACCGTAAGATGATCCTGAAGCTGCAAAACGTGGGGTCGGCCAGGCGTACGATCTGCAGGCATCAATTCGCCACAATTGCCGTTGCTGGCGCGTTGTTGGCTACCGCCGCGGCATGGGCCCAGCGGGCGTGGTGGATGCAGCAAAATCGAAACCGGCTACTTGTCGAGGATTGGGTTGACGCAATTCCCGCCCTGACCCTTGCGCGTGAGGCGTTCCTGGGACTAGCAATTTTCAGCGGCGTGCTCATCGTAGTGAGGACTCGAGGGCACCTTGGCCGACCATGGGTCTTCTTGTTGGGCGTCATGCTCGTGATTTCGGCGCTAAGCAAATTTCCACACAAAATTGTCGAAACTCCTCTTGAATTTCCATTGATACATGCGGTCCGCCTCATCGGTTTGCTAGCGATTATAGGGGCGGCTGAAGCGGCTACTCGAGCCCACGCCAAACCGTGGCGCAGCACCTTGGCATGGGTTCTCCAGGGGGTCTGGGTGGCCAACCTGATTGCTGCTGCTTTGCAAGTCGGCTGGGGAGCCCCTATATTTGGAGCCACTATCTTCGGCGCTCGCCCATTCGGCTTGACGCCACTGCCCAATACATTCGGCCTGCTCGGCGTCCTCTACCTGTGTCTGCCGCGGCGGCACATCCCAGTAAATCATGCCCTAACTGCCATTACGTGTGCTGCGATTCTGCTCAGTGGATCCCGGGCAGCGATTGCGGGGTTGGCCGCTTGGGCGTTTTCTAAATACTTCTTTTCGCTCCGGTTAATCGCATCCCGCATGACAATCGCATTGGCCGGGCTGGCTAGTTTGCCAGCGTTGGTGTGGATCGCAAGCCTGCCTGCCATCTCCGGCCGTACGATTCCCGTAGGTATTCGCACCGAAAAATGGATGGATTTGGTCGCCCTTGCCACCTCCCCACGCGACATCCTCTTTGGGCTGGATCCCGGAAGATTCACGAATTCGTATCTGACGATTACGGGGAACGGCGTGGCAGTCGACAGTATGCCCGTGGCCTGGTTTCTCAACTTTGGACTTTTCGGCCTCACCCTCCTTGCTGCGGCGTGCTACCAATTCTTTGCTTGCTCGAATCGCAATGTTCAGACGGCGCTTATTGCCATGGCTCCTGCTGTTTCGGCATTCCTAGTCATGGATTGGGGCTATTTCTCGGTCGCCCTACTCACGACGCTCGGCATTCTAGCAGGCTCGCATGGATCCGCGACAAACATCTCATCCCGGTGGGCCAGGAGCGGTAATTTGCGGTAATCTTTCAATGGAAACTCAACCTGGCGAACACGTGCCGAGCACTGCACTCCTCACTGGTATCACCGGCCAAGACGGATCTTACCTAACCGAGCTGTTGCTGGCGAAAGGCTACGAAGTCCACGGCATCATCCGCCGCGCATCCAACTTCAACACCAACCGCATCGACCACATCTACCAGGACCCGCACAGCCCCAGTGCCAAGATGTTCCTGCATTACGGCGACCTCTCCGATTCGAGTGGCCTCCGCAAAATCATGGAACACGTGCAACCGGACGAAATTTACAACCTCGGGGCCCAGTCTCACGTCAAGGTTTCCTTCGATGCGCCCGAGTACACGGCCGACGTCGTCGCGACCGGAACCTTGCGCCTGTTGGAAGCGTTTCGTGACTACCAGGAGACCCACAGCCGCACGGTCCGATTCTACCAAGCAGGTTCCAGTGAAATGTTCGGTTCCGCCAAGCCCCCTCAGGGCCTCACGACACCATTCGAACCCCGCAGTCCGTATGCTGTGAGCAAGGTGGCCGGGCATTGGTACTGCCGCAATTACCGCGAGTCATACGACCTCCACATTAACAATGGAATTCTGTTCAACCACGAGTCGCCTCGGCGCGGGGAAACCTTCGTCACGCGCAAAATCACACGCGCGCTCGGGCGCATCAAACACGGGCTGCAAGACAAACTCTACCTTGGCAACCTCGACGCCAAACGCGACTGGGGCTTCGCCGGGGACTACGTGGAAGCCATGTGGCGCATGCTGCAGCAAGACGAACCCGACGATTACGTCGTCGCGACTGGCGAGGCGTATTCGGTCAAGCAATTCCTAGACGCGGCCTTTGCCCACGCCGACCTGGATTGGAATGACCATGTCGAGATTGATCCGCGCTATTTCCGCCCCGCTGAAGTGGACTACCTTCTTGGCGACCCCAGCAAGACCAAGGAAGCCCTAGGATGGGAACCCAAGACCAGCTTCCAGGAACTGGTCAAGATGATGGTTGACCATGACATGGAACTCGCGGCACGCGAAAAGACCTTGCGCGACGCCGGCCATGAAGTGCAACTCAGTGGTGTGCACAGTGGATAAGGGCGCCAAGATCTACGTCGCAGGGCATCGCGGCCTTGTCGGGAGCGCGATCATGCGCCACCTCGAAGCCGGCGGTTGGACGAACCTCATCACACGTACGCACGCGGATCTGGACCTCACGGACCAAGCTGCCGTGATTGCGTTCTTCGCCAAGGAACAACCCGACTACGTGTTCTTGGCCGCAGCCAAAGTGGGCGGTATTCACGCAAACAACGTCTACCCGGCACAATTCATCCGAGAGAACCTGGCCATCCAGGAAAACGTCATCCATAGTGCCTGGAAGTACGGCGTGAAGAAGCTTGAATTCCTGGGCAGCTCTTGCATCTACCCGAAGCTTGCTCCACAACCAATGAAGGAAGAACACCTTCTGACTGGACCGCTCGAGCCGACCAACGAATGGTATGCGATTGCAAAAATTGCCGGCATCAAGATGTGCCAAGCCTACCGGAAGCAGTATGGCTTCGATGCCATCAGCCTGATGCCTACAAATCTTTACGGCCCCGGGGACAACTTTGACCTCGAGAACAGCCACGTGCTGCCCGCAATGCTGCGGAAATTCCATGAGGCAAAACGGGCAGATCACGCAACCGTGGCGCTTTGGGGCACCGGAACGCCGATGCGGGAATTCCTGCACGTGGACGACCTTGCCGCCGCCGCCGTCTTCCTCATGGAACACTACTCGGATGACCAATTCCTGAACGTCGGTACAGGCACGGATGTGACCATCAAAGAACTGGCCGAAACCATCCAGAACGTGGTCGGCCACCAAGGCGACATCACGTGGGATGCATCGAAGCCAGACGGCACGCCACGAAAATTGTTGGACGTGTCGAAGCTCCGTGCCCTGGGATGGCGCCCCAAGCACAGCCTTGAATCTGGAATCCGATCCACCTACGAATGGTTCCAGAACGCAGAATCCGTTCGGCTCTCAGTGCAATGAAACCTCCGACCGTCTCAATCATCACTGCGGTCTTCAACGATCCAAGAGTCGAGCGCGCCTTGGAATCCATTCGAAACCAAGACTACCATGGAAGCATTGAGACGGTGGTTGTTGACGGAGGCGACGATTCCAACACCCAACGAGCCATCGACGCGTTTGGCCCAGACTGCCTAATTCGAGAACCAGACAAAGGCATCTACGACGCGATGAACAAGGGTATCGAGGCTGCAAGCGGCGACGTCATCGGCATCCTGAACGCCGATGACCAATACGCGGCCCCAAGCGTGTTGCGCCAGGCTGTCAAGCCCATTGCCGACGGCGCGCATGCGAGCTATGGGGACATTGTCATTGAAGATGACCAGGGCAACATCCTCCGCACTTGGCGGGCGGGTCACGGGCGCTGGTGCTTCGGGTGGATGCCCCCCCATCCATCCGTTTTCGTGCACCGGGAGGTGTACGAGCAAGCAGGAAAATTCCGCCTCGATTTGCCCATTGCAGCCGATTACGAATTCATGCTGCGTTCGTTCCGGGGCGGGACACGGAACCTGATCTATGTCCCCCAGACAACCGTGCGCATGGCGGCGGGAGGGGCGAGCCAAGCCTCGCTGCGGGCCGTCTTGTCAGGTTGGCAGCAAACAAGACAATCTTGGCAAGTCCATGGATCGCGTTGGGGGCCAGTCGCGGCGACGCTGAAGCCTGCACGGAAGGTAGGACAATTCTTCAGCCGTGCACAGCAAGGTTAAGGCGACGCGGCGAACGCTGCAAGCGTCACCAAACCTGCAAACAACGTGAAGGCCACGTGCATGCGCACGACCAAATGGTCTTCACGAATCGGGCCAGACAATTTCATGGCCAAGTGCGGCAAGCTATGGATGGAGCCCTCGTGGATTTGCTTTCCATCTTCTTGCCGATCGGCGAAGGATTCTGCTTCGAATCGGCTTGTCGCCTTCAGGAAGAATTCCACAATATGGGGTACGAGAAGCAGCGCACCCCAGAACTCGACCTTGCCGATGATGGCTGCGCAGGCAATCACGGCACCCACCATGAGCGTCATGGTATCTCCAGGGAAAACGCGGGCCGGATATGCATTGAACACCCAGAAGCCAGCTAGAGCCCCGAGCAACGGCGCCAGCAGTGCCAACCCCACGGGGTTGCCAGATAGGAGCACAATAAATGCGAGCGCCAGACCGAGGATGATACCCAAGCCTGTACCCAACCCGTTGAATCCTTCCAGCATGTTGAATCCGTTGCTGGCGCACGCCACACCAACCGGGACGAGCACGAGGGGATACCAAATTCCGAAATCCACCGTTCCGAGCAAGGGAAACCAAATCGTGGTATCCTCGACAAACAAGGCAAGCGGAGCTGCGAAAGCAAAGGGCAGCGCGGCCTTGAATCGTTGCCTGAGGACAATCAAGTCATCCAAAGCGCCGGTCAATGTGGCGCCGGCGATGACGACGAGAGCTGCGAGAACCAGGACCAGGTCGGATTGCGCCAAGTCGCTGATGGCAATGACGACGAAGGCCCCCATCATGTATGCGACGAAGACGCCAAGTCCGCCCATTTCGGGAATCTCGGGGCGGCCTTCCTTATGCCGATCTCGACCCACGATTCCGGCACCGCGGAGTTTGGCGATGGCTTTGGGCATGATGTAGAGGCATGCAAACAGGGCAACCAAGGTCCCGAGAATCAGGGCATCTCGGTATCGGAATTGAATGCCTAGTTGATCGGCCAACGCCACGTTGACGGGACTTGTGGCCAGTTCATAGCGTTTTCAAGGTGATTTGCGACGCAACACGGCATCGATTGCGACGGGGAGGATGGCCCCCACGGCCGCTGTGATTGCCCACCCCATCCCAAATCCATTGGATAGGGCTTGGAATGTCGTGCGTTCGCCATCTCGTCCCGCAAATGCATGGGGCGCAATCTGACTCATCAAGTCGACCATGAAGGGCTCGACTTGGGGGGCCGTGGTCTCGTTGGCGCCGTAGTAGATGAGTCGCAACCATGTGGTGCGCTCGGGCGCCGCGAATTTCTGTTCGACAAGGTACAAGTTGTACACGAGGCGACTGGGTTGGTCGTCCTTGTCAGCAATCATGCGGCCGACGGCGTGCTCCTGGTCGTCGACCTGGATGGCGGTGTCCTCAATGGCCAAGACACGATTGCCTTGGGCACGGAAGCAGACGCTTGGATTGTGGAAGGCGCCGGCATGTTCAGCCGTGATGACCATCAATTGCACGGGCTGGTAGAAGCCGGGTCGCGTGTACTGGCGCACAAGGAGACTGTCGTAGCGGAGGCTGGTTTCCAGTTCCTCCGGCCACGTGTCGTCGTCGGTTCCATTCCATTGGCCCAGTTGGCGCGGAATCGCCTCGGCAGGTGCCTTGGAGAGTCCCGCCTGCACTTCGATGGGGGTCGCCGCCGTGCTGCGGATGTCGCCGCGTACGTCCGCGTATGCCCCGGCCGTTTCGAGCAGCTCGGCTGGCGGCGTCGCCAAGACGAGGAACAAGAGGAGGCTGATGGCGCCGCCGCGGTACGGAAGCTTCACAGGGTTGGACTTGGCCCGGGCGTTTACAGGTTTGTGGGTCACAACAGTCATGATGCGCGTGCCCAGTCCCGCGTTGTGCTTGGGCTGCATCTTGGCGCATTTGCGGGTGGAGCGGCGTTTCTGCTCGCTGTTGCGGCGTGGCGCCGCCAGGAGGCCGATGGCCCCGCAGGGATTGCGTACCGCGCGGGTTTGTGGGGCTTGACGGTGCTCGGCGGCAGCTTGTTGCTCCGCCTTGCCGGAGTCGTTTAGATCACGGCGACGAGGGCACCCACGCCGCTCCACGCCCATTGTCGCGAGATGCGCAAATAGGATGTGACCGGCCATGCCAGCGCGGTTTCCATGGCGACCAATGCAAGGCTCCATGGGCCGAGCGGCATGACCGCGACGAGTGCCAACGGCACATTTCGTTGCCACGTAGCACCCGCCGCGAGACGAATGGTGACCAGCACGGCGACAAGTGCCAAGGCATCACCCAGGCCGTCAATCAGGCCGCGCTGGCGCGCCAGCCAACCAAGCAACGCCGCGGCCACGAATCCAATGGCGGCGCCAATCCATGCCTTGCCGTCCGCCGCTGCAGGTGGCACGTGATCCAGCAAAATGGCACCATACACGGCCACGACGACGGCGCCGACGAGAGCACTCCACGGCGGCACGGTGGCCACAAAGAACGTCCACGGCAGCAACGCCATGAAGACCATGAATCGGTCCGCCTCTTCGCGCTCAGCCAGCAACGCCAGGGCAGCCAGCGCTGCGCCAGGCAGCAGCCAATCCGCATTGATGCGAGCCGCCGTGATGGCCACAACACTTGCCGCAACCGTCAGGCGAGCCATTGGCGGACCCCCGGATGAGCGGCGGCGGCCGCAATGCACAGGCCCGTTGCGGACACCAGAAGCGGTGTCAGGCGCTTGCGTCCCGCCACGCCCGCTGCGGCGTAGCCCACGGCGATGACGCACCACGCGCCGAGCAAGCCGCCAAAGATGCCGACATCGAGGCGGACGACGGCCAGACCCGCCGCGCCTGCAGCCGTCGCAATCGCGATGGCGGTCAGACGGTCGTGCCTGCAACCACCTCCAAAATCAAGGTGCCATCGGCCTCGACGCGACTGGCTTCCGTGCGAATCGGACGCCCCAGGGCAAGCGCCATGAGCGCACAGGCAAGGCTGCTCGCTGTGCAACCACCTTGCAGGTGCCAGCCTGTGTCCTGGGCCTTGCGAGCAGGGTCAGGATCGTGGAGTCGCATCTCGATGCGGAAGGCGTCATCGTGTTGGGCGACCCGGACATGGTCCGCCAATTCCAGTCGGCGCATGGCCGCCTGCACGTGTTGCGTCGCCTCTTCGGGCCCTTTGCCTTGTGGCCAGCCATGCTGCACCAGCCACGCAGACAAGAGCCCCGCGCAGGGCGCGTCCATGGCCAAACCGATGCTTGCAGGCGGATCGCGCTGGACCGCCCCCGAGCGCACATCAGGCACCAAATAGGGGCCGCGCGGATCGGCGGGAATGAACAACCGGACGCCATCATCTGTCGGGACGTGGTGACCGGGCCCGCGCAAGCGCAGATCGCTGAGCATCTGAGAGAAGTCTTGGCTTTGGGCTTGCACGGCTGCCGACTTCGTCGTCAACAGGGCAAGCGCCAGGCTGGCGCCGCCGGCCACGATCGCGGCACCTACATGCCAAAATGCGGCGGAGACGGCGGCGACTGCCATCGTGGCAGCTGCAAATTGGCCGGCGCGCACCGTGTCCACGCCGCGCGACGGGGCCGAGGCGCCTTGAGCGTATCGTTCATGTGTCCCGCCCTCGTCACCTCACCGTTGCGAACCGCTTGGCTGCTGCTGTTGCTCGTTGCGAGCCCCGCATTGGCCCAAGGCGACTTCGAGGATGCCCAGCGCGACCAGCAGGCGGTGCATGCGCCCGTCCAGCTGCTGTTGGACCAATTTCCTGAGTTGATGGATCTCTCCATTAAGGAAGCGACGCTGGACGGGTCGCCCGACGATGCGGAGGCGCTCGTGGCCCAGATGCGCGCATACTACGAAGGCTTCCAAGACCAGGCCGCGTGGCCCCAGGGGAGCGAAGCAGCGGTCAGCAACGCCAGGGATTCCTATGCCGCCCTGGGTGCCATCATGAGCACCGCATCTAGTTTGCCAAGGACGGTCGCGCGGTTGGCTGTGGTCGATGCGGCGTGTAGCAGCGCCGCAGGACAGGCCACCTTGGCATCTGCCAACCAATGGTATGACAATACCTTCCGCGGCGTCGAGGATCTGGATTATGCACGGGGCCTGCTGCAGAGCTTCGCCGACGCCTTGCCAGGGGAGTTGGATGCAACGCCGGTGCGCAGCGCCCTCGGGGCTTTGGATGCTTGGCTCATCGGCATCGTTGGCAACATCGAAACCTGCGTCACGACGCTCGAGATTGTCGAGGAAGACGGAAGTCGCGCAGCGGGACGCCCCAGCAGTGGCCTGATTGCGCGGCTCCAAGGCGACGCGGATGAAGTGCCCCACATCCGACTCGACGTCATCCCATCCAAGGTGTTGCCGGGCGGATCCGTGCTCGTCACGGGCCGCGTGGCCGGCCACCGCGACGCCACGGTCCACGTGGAGCACGCGTTTGCCCATCTGGACATTCCATTCGGTCTGGGAGGCTACTTCGAGGCCATCATCGACGTGCCACCTGAGACCCTTCCCGGTTCGCAGCGGGTCAAAGCGGAGTACCTCTCGCTGCGTGCCGAGGCCATCTACGACGTGGTGCCAGCCGAAACGACCATCGAATTGGCGGCACCCCGGCAAGTGCCGTTTGGCGCCAGATTCCCCGTCACGGCATCCCTGACATCCAACCTGGCATTGCCTGATGACGCACGAATCGCTTGGGGCGACTTGGAGACCGTGGCCCATGCGACCCGCGCCATCCAAGCGCCCAATGGTCGCATCAACATGACGTTCACAGTGAGCTATCCGGGCTCACCACAACATTTGCCAACGTCGTCCAGCATCACCGTCGAAGTCGTCCCCATTCAGGACATCGTGGTGGAGCCAGGCGAAAACATCTGGGAGACCCTTGAGCGAGGCGTTTGGTACGATGCCACGCAGAATTTTGACACGACACGCACGATTCTGAGTGTACCCCAGCGCGATTTTGGCGCCGGAATCGCCGTCATGGTCACCCTCGGCGTACTCGCTGTCCTGGATCTGGTGCAAAGCCTGCGACGCACCCCGACCACGACGGCACGTCCCGAAACGACCTTCCAAGGTCCACGGGGCTGGCCCCGATCATTTGTCTGGGCCTTCGCCCTGCTTGCACGCAACCTCATCGACCATCGAATTCTGCCTCGGGGCGCGACGCCGCGCGACGTGGCACGCCACCTGGCAACCCGCCGCGTTGGCATGGGCAACTTGGTGGAGACCTTTGAGGCAACACGGTACGGCCGGAGTGCCGAACCTGAAGACTCGCGCCCCGCTCGCCTTCCTCCTGTCGCTGATGGCGGTCCTGATGATCATGAGTCCTTCCTGGAGCGCAGGCCAGGACCCGGCCAGCATCTACGCGCCGGAAGGCCTGGGACGGTGGACGGACGGCGAGACCCTGCAAGGCGCCGCGATGCGGGTCGCCCACGGACCCGTTGCAGGACTTGACCCGGCCCGCGATGCGTTGCTGGTCGTCAGCCCCCGCCTGGGGTATACGGAAGCCGAGGCCAATGCATTCTTCCGATTCCTCAACGCCGGCGGACGTGCCCTCATTGCAGACGACGATGGCGGCGGCCGCAGTCTGTTGGCCGCCACGCCAGTAGACATTGATGCTTCAGCCATCTATTCGACCAGTTACGCACGCAACCCAGCGTGGCCCATCGTCGAATCCCCCGCAGGCACCACCACGGTGCTGAGCCGCCCCCATTCTGTCACGGGAACGGGGGAGACCCTGCTGGCCGCGCATCCGTTCTCGTGGAAGGACTTGGACAACGACTTGGAACCCGACCTTACCGAGCCTGTGGGACCTTGGCCTGTGGCCAAACGCATGCCAATCGGCCTTGGCGAATTGGTCGTCATTGGCGATGCGGGGGTGTTTTTCCAAGGGGTGAGCGCAGACTTTGCGATGGCGCAGTTGCAGTGGCTCGGCGCCGATCGCACGATTGTCGTGGACGAAGGCCATCGCGCGACGGCGGACCCGATTCGTGCGACGCCAATGCTTTCCGGCGCCGCCCCCGGTGCTGCGTGGGCCTTGGGAGCGTTGGTGTTCCTCGTTGCTGCGTGGCAAGCGGTGCAAGTCGAATGGCATCGCGAAACGCCCCCGAAGGCACGGCGGCAGCCCTCGCCGCTGCGACGAGAAGCCTTGGAAGAACTTCCGGACCCTTCTTGACCTCCTGGACGACTCGCCGCGCGTGGCGGCGACCGTGACCCGGCCCAACATTGACGAAATTCAGGCCCATGTCCTGGAAGCCAGGCGGCGCATTGGCAGTCGCGTGTACGGCAACGACGACACCGTGACCCTGCTGTTCGTGGCACTCGCGGCCAAAGGCCATGCCTTGATTGAAGGCGTCCCGGGCGTCGGTAAAACCACGCTCGCCAACGCCTTTGCCACCGTCACGGGCTTGCAATTTGGGCGCATCCAGCTCACGCCCGATTTGCTTCCGACCGACATCCTTGGCCATTCATTCTATGATCAGAAAGCCCAGGAATTTGCGATTCGCTATGGGCCAGTGTTCACGAATGTCTTGCTGGCCGACGAGTTGAACCGGACGCCGCCACGCACGCAGAGCGCGTTGCTTGAGGTGATGCAGGAGCACCAAGTCACCATTGAGGGCAAGACCAAGGCAGTGCCGGAGCCGTTCTTCGTCATCGCCACCAAGAACCCGATTGAAACCGAAGGCGTGTACCCCTTGCCCGAAGCCGAGCGGGACCGCTTCATGGTCCATAGCATCGTTCGCTACCCGGAGCGCGAGGTGGAGGACGGCTTGTTGACCGGCCGGCTCAAGGCAGGCCGCGAACGCATCGAGCCGTTGCCCGGCCTGGCAGCCATGCTCCAAGACGCATTGCCCCACGTGGAAGTCCACAAAGACGTGCGCGGCTACCTGCTCGACGTCGTCCGTGCGACCCGTGACCATCCAAGCCTCGAATACGGCTGCAGCCCCCGCGGCGGCGAACAACTCCTGCAAGCCGCCCGCGCCCATGCCCTGCTCGAAGGCCGCTGGTTTGTCGTGCCGGATGACGTGCGAGACCTCGCCATCCCCGTCATGCGGCACCGGATGATGCGAACCGCCGACGCAGAAGTGCAGGAATTGCCCATGGAGTCCATCATCGAGGAGATTCTCGACTCGGTTGCGGTGCCCATCAAACCATGACGCCCCTGGGCCGCCTGCTGGCCCTGGCGGCCACGCTCCTGTTCATCTTCGCATTCATTTTCGGCTCCGTGGCCACCGCCTTGGGCGGCGTGGCCTTGCTCGGCTTTCTAGATGCGGCTCGACGCACCATCCGCGCCGACGGCGTCACCGCCACCCGGGACGCTCCTGCGATCGTGCGCGTCGGCGATCCATTCGAGGTCACCGCCACCGCCCGGGCCGGCTCCGGAGCCCCGGTCATGCCGCGCGCCGAGCTACCCGAAGGCCTCGAGTTGCTCGACGTTTCCCATGCGACGGGAAACCCCGGCCACCTGCGCCAAAAAGTCAGAACCACGGCGCCCGGCGACCTCCAATTTTCGAGCTTGCGCGTCGATGTCGAGGATGTTTGGGGTCTCTGGACCTATCCATTGTCCGCGCCGGCGCCGGCCCGTGTGCGTGTCGCTGCCGAAGCTGAATTTGCAGAGCACGGGCGCCGAACAGGGCGCCGCCATACGGTACAAACCGCGGTGCCGGACCCCGATGTCGCCGAGCAATTGCCAGAGGTTCGCGCCGTCCGGCCGTACCAGCCCGGCGACCGGGCTCGGGACATTGATTGGGGCATCACGTCGCGCCTCGGCTCGCTGCATGTGCGCGAGCGCGAACACGCAGCCCCGCGCAAATTCGTCGTGTTTCTCGATGCCACGCGCAGCATGCGGCGACCTGGCCGCGTTCCCAAGATTCGCACGGCGACCCGCAT
>JBMZJT010000046.1:0-13139 GCA_049617695.1 Thermoplasmatota archaeon
GTGGCGACATCCTCCAGGATTTGGCCGTCTCGACGAGTCGGTCCGAACCTGCAGCGTGCGAAGCCATTTGTGAAGCCCAAACCGGCACAGACAGCGCCGAGGGGGCCCGCAACTTCACCCTGAGCCGCGCCGACCCCGTGCCCGGCGCCAGCCTGCGCGTTGACAGCGCATTTCTGGTGTTCAACAACACGACGACGACCTTCACGAACGCCGTCGAAATCGAAGCGCGCAACGCCACGGGCCAGATGACGTTCAGCCTCACAAACATCGGCACGGATGTGGACACCTACTCGTGGTCGGTGCTTGCGCCGGAAGCCCTGGAAGCCGACGGCATCCAAGCCATCCTGAACCAAACCAACGCGACCCTCGACCCAGGCAGCAGCATCGACTTCACGGTGAATCTGACCCTGTCCAACACGCCCCTGGGCGACCAAGGCATCGTCGTTCAAGCGACGTCCGAGCGCGGCGCAACCGCCGTGGCTGGCAGCACAATCACCATCGTGGATCCTGCCCCGCCGGAACCGGAACCCACGCCGACGCCGACCGCCACGACGCCGCCACCCCAACCGGAGCCCGGCCGCGACCCCTTGGTTGGCGAAGGCACCTTCCTGCAAGACGCCGCCGAAGGCATGTCCCTGGACGCCGTTTTCGACGACGCTGCGGAACTGGTGCTGTTGGCCCTCGCGATTCTCCTGCTGATTCTGCTCATCTTCCTGGTGTTCTTGCTGGCTGGCGCCCGCTGGGTCAAGGTCACCGTGACCCCTCGCAGCCAGACCATTGCCCCGGGCGAGACCGCGGAATTCCAAGTGCAGGTCCGCAACCGCAAGCGCCGCTTCCATGACGCCTTGGCCTACTTCGATGGCGACGCCACGTGGAAAACCGGCGTCCTGATGCAAGGCCAGAGCGCCCCCAAGGCCTTGACGCATGCTGGCGAAGAAGCGCCTTTCAGCCTCGGCGCCAAGGATGACGAAACGGGCGAAATCGAGGGCACCCTCCGTGTGCAAGCCCCCATCGATGCCGGCGACGGCGCCCAGGACGACATCACCCTCAACGTGGTGCCCTTGGACGGCGACGGCCACCGGACCGCCCGACGTGGTAGCCGCGCCAAGGTCACGGTGCGCACCGAAGACCCCGCCGCTGCAGCCGCGGCTGGCAAGCCAGACATTCGCATGGCGGACGTTCGCCATGAGCCCCACGACCCGGCCCCCGGCGAACAAGTCACCACGACCGTGGTCCTGGAAAACGACGGCACCGCGGCTGCCAAACTCCGCGTCGTCCTGCAACTGGATGGCCGTGACCTGGAACAGGAAACCGTCGAAGTGCCCAGCCAAGGCGCCCGCGCAGTGCTGTTCCCGTGGCGCGCCGGCAGTGGATCCAACAAGGTCCGCGTCCAGGTCTTCGAAGCCTGAGGCCCCAAGTCCCAAAACCCAACGTCCCGAAGCGCTTATCTGGAAGTTCAACTCGGCCGGCCCGAGGACACCCTTGAGGTTGTCCTTACCAGGTGAGTACCAGTGACCGCTGAAACGACCCAGACGCCCGCTACCGAGACCAAGACCGACGCCCCGGCCACCGAGGAGAAAGTCGACCTGCGCAACCTCCAGGACAAGTTCCACGGGCTGCTGGATCAGCGCAACGAACTCAACGACGCCGCCCGCGCCGCCCGCGAGGACCGCGACCTCCTGAACAACCAGCGCCGCGAGAAGGCCAAGGAGATCGACGACCAGAAGGGTGCCCGCGACCGCTACAACGAGCAGGCCAAGGAGCACAAGGAGCTGCGCAACTCCTACCAGGACCAAGCCAAGGCGCTCATCGCCGAGCGCAAGGGCAAGGCCGGCGACGCCAGCCGCAGCCTGCCCCTGCAGGTCCGCAAGCTCAAGCAAGAGCTCGAGCAAATGGCCAAGCGCCAGGAAACCACGGTCCTGAGCCGCGACAAGGAACGCGTGCTGATGGAGACCATGGCGGCCAAGGTCCGCGAACTGCGCCAACTCGAAGCCAAGCTCGGCGAACAGAAGGCCCTCAACGCCGACCTGGGCGACACGGACGCCGCCATCGACGAACTGTTTGCCAAGGCCGACGAGGAGCACGAGAAGGTCGTGGAACTCCAGAAGAAGGCCGATGAGCACCACCAGAAGTTCGTCGCCGCCGTCAAGGAAGTGCGCACCATCGCCGCCGAGGCCGATGGCAAGCACAAGGAATTCATCGCCATCAAGACGAAGGCCGATGAATGCCACAACAAGGCGATGGAACTGCGCGAGAAGGTCATGGCCGTCAAGGGCGAGCGCCAAGCTGAGTACGCCGCCCGCCGCAAGGAAATCGGCGACGTCAACTCCCGCGCCCGCCAGAACATCAACGACCCGAAGGCCATCGAGAAGGCCAACGAGACGGCTCTGGACGCTCTGAAGAAGGGCGGAAAGATCTCGCTCGGGTTCTAAGCGGGTTCAACCCACACTCTTCCCCTTCTCCTTTTGACCTCGCTCAGTCGAGGTAGGCGTTCTGCGCCTCGTCACGCTTGGCCGCTCGGGCCGCGTGTTGCTCCTGCGTCGCAATCTGGCGACCCCAGGTGGCCAGCAGGAGTGCCACGGCAACGGCGCCAAACAGGCTCAGGAAGAAGCCGAACAGGCCGGCTCCGAACGCCTCTGCGCCATCGCCAGGAGCGACGAAGGCCGATTGGACGGTGAATGCGCCTGCGGCGGACGCTAGAACGACGGTGCCGGCCGCATTGCCGCCTCCCAAGGGGGCGCGCCAGCGCAGCAGGGCGCCGAGGATGCAGGCTAGGTAGAGCAGGGCGATCGGCCAGACGGTGAACGCGGCGCCATATGCGTCGAAGAATGCCGGGAAGAAGCCAGATACACTGCGTTCGCCAGTTTGGAAGTTGAAGGTCTCCTCCATCGTGCCGGAACCGACCAGAATCGAGGGAACCAAGAGCACGAGCACGGGCCCGAATAGGACGGTCAGCAGCACCAAGACGAGGGCGCCAGGTTTCTCCACCACGGTACAGGCCAAGGTGTGTCCACTTTGAACCATCCGCTTGCCGACGAGAACCGTCAAATAGGCCGACTTCAAGTGGAGGCCTGGAGACGGCTTCGCCCTGCGATGCCGCATTCACGCTCATCATCATCACTTCCCTCCTGTAGGGACACCCGATTTTCGGAACGCCAGCCCCGCCGACAGGCCAGGGCTGTCACCGGCGCGCACGCGAAGCGTCTCCAGGCATTGATCCAATGGCAGGCGATCCTACCGCAACGAAGTACATCATCAAAGCATCCATTTCCGCTGACGGCATCATCGAGAAGCCCGACGTGATTGGCGCCATCTTCGGCCAGACCGAAGGGCTGCTGGGCAACGAAATGGACCTGCGCGACCTCCAGAAGGGCGCCCGCATCGGCCGCATCGAAGTCAACCTCGACAACAAGGGCGGCAAATCCACCGGCACCATCGAACTCCCGTCCGCCATGGACAAGGTCGAATCCGCTATCATGGCGGCCGCCCTCGAGACCATCGACCGGGTCGGCCCCGCCAAGGCCGCCATCAAGGTCCTGAAGATCGAAGACGCCCGCGGCTCCAAGCGCGACCAAGTCATGGCCCGCGCCAAGGAACTGTTGGCTGGCCTCAACGACGACCCCGGCCAAGACAGCGGGAAGATCAGCGACGCCGTGCGCAACGCCGTGCAGGTCGCGGACATCAAGAAATACAAGGGCCTCTGGGCCGGCCCCAACATCGAATCCAGCGACTCCGTCATCGTCGTCGAGGGCCGCAGCGATGTGCTCAACCTCCTGAAGTACGGCATCCGCAACGCCATCGCCGTCGGCGGCACCGGCGTCCCGGACGTCATTGTCCAGCTCTCCAAGGAGAAGACGACCATCCTCTTTGTCGACGGCGACCGTGGCGGCGAACTGAACGCTCGCAGCCTCATCGAAGCCTGTGAAGTGGACTTCGTGGCCCGCGCCCCGCAGACCCGCGAGGTCGAGGAGCTACCCCACAAGCTCGTGATGAAGTGCCTTCAGAACAAGCTGACGCGCGACCAATACATTGCGCAGTCCGGCATCGCCATCAAGGGCAAGACGCCCGCCAAGGCAGACGCGAAGGGCGACGACGAAGGCGACAAGAAGCCGGCTCGCCGCCGTCGTGGTCGTGGCCGTGGCAAGAAGAGCGAAGATGGCGAGGAGAAGCCCGCCAAGACGGAATCCAAGGACGAGGAGGGCGACAAGAAGCCGGCCCGTGGCCGCCGCCCTGCTGCCAAGAAGGACGACGAGAAGCCCGCCAAGAAAGCGCCTGCCAAGAAGCCGGCGGCCAAAAAGGCGCCAGCCAAGAAGTCCAACGACCCCCGCGCCGGCCTGGGCGACAACCTGAGCGGCCTGGCCGGCTCGTTGAAGGCGAATCTGCTGGACGACACCGGCTCCTCCATCAAGGAAGGCCTGCCGGTGCGCGAACTGGCCGACACCCTGAAGGGCTCCAAGGACGCCGTGCACACGGTCGTCTTTGACGGCGTGATCACCCAGCGCCTCCTGGACATCGCGGCGGACAAGAAGATCTCGACCGTCGTCGGCGTCAAGATGGGCAACGTCTCCAAGGTGCCCGACGCCGTGGAGATCCTGACCAAGGACGATCTGGCCTGAGCTTGCGAAGGTCAGGTCGTTGGGACTGCTGGCCGCGTGCGGCCAGCACGAAGGACGATCTCAACTGAGATTCGATCTGGTAACGAACTTCCTTTTCCTTCCTCCAATCAACTCATTTTCGCGTTCTTTCCTGGGCGCTTTCCCGGGAACGTATATATTTCCCGATTTGGTTTCCCGACATGGGATGCACAAGGACGAGCTACTGCAGCTTCACAGCTTGCTCTGCCAAGTGAAGCGCTACTTCGAAGACGCCAATGTGCCGTTGAACACCGAGTTCGGGGAATACGACAACCTGAACGTGTCGCCGCAGCACATCCACAAGAGCAAGACCGACCACAAGCGTGCGGTCTTCCTCCTGAGCAAGGGCCTGAGCGAAGTGGTCATGCTTGGAAACCGCGACCACATGGAACGCCTGCGCGACCGCTTCCTACGGCTGGCCGCCGGCGAACCTGTGCCGGAGCCGCAAGCTGAAGCCAAACCCCAGCCGACGCGCGAACCCGCCTCTCGGGACGAATCGCTGCCTGCGTTCGCCCTGGCCGCCCTTCGCAGCTAATCACAGCGGGCGCGCAAAATGGACGGCATCTTCGCCGTCCGGATAGGCCCGTTGCTGCAAGCCTTCCGCATGGAAGCCGTGGCGCCGGTAGAAATCCTGGGTGACGACGTCGTGGGCGCGCACATCCAAGTGCATCCGCAAGGCGCCCTCTCGTTGCATCTGGTAGCGAACGCGCTCCAAGAGGCGCCCCCCGATGCCCAAGCCGCGCTGACCGCCATCGACGGCCAAGGCCAACAAGTGGCCTTCGCAGGCGTCCCGGTCGGCCAAGGCAAAACCAGCGAGGCGCCCCGTGGCGACATCCTTGGCGATCATGCAACAGGGCCGGTGCAGTTGCCACGTGGACGGATCGGTTTGCAGCGCGTCACCGGCGAGGCGCATCACGCCGAGCATGTCTTCATCGCCTGCCGGTTCGACCACGAGCATACCCATTTCATGGTCTCTCGAAGCTCTTGAAGCTTTGCTTACCCAGAATTTGGTTCTTCGAGGGCATCCACACCGACGCAGCGCCGGTGGACGAAGAAGTAGCACGTCCGGCAATCGCGGAGGCTGCAACGGGTATCAAGCAAGCCCGCATCCTTGAGTCGCTTCACGGCAAAACGCACCGTACGGGACGGAATGCCCGTTGCCTCTTGCAGCTCCGTGCTCGTCAAAGGCCCTTGATCGCGACACGCAGCGAACACTTTCTGTGCCGATTCAGGCAACTTCTGGAATTCGAATGGATCAACGTGCACCGACTCCGCAGGGAAGTGCAGGAACCGGTACTCGTCCATGACCATCCGTGGCCGCCCGGCAACAAAAGGCATCCGGTGGCCCCAAGAACCCCCGTCCCCGTCGCAGCGCGTGGCCATCCATGAACGGGTTTGGGAACGCGACGCCCCAAGCCAACGGATGCAAATGCTCCCCGAATGGCGCCCCCTTGGCACCTGGACACTCTTGGGCATCATCGGCGCCGTGTACATCCTCCAACAACTCGTCGGCACCACCCTCGGCGCCTACGCCCATTGGTTCCTGTTTGGCATCGGAAACCTGCCCACCGAGCTGGGCAACGGATGGTGGCTGCGTCCCTGGACACTCATCACCAGCACCCTGAGCCACAGCCCCAACAACCTGACACACATCCTGTTCAACGGCCTCGTACTGTTCTTCTTCGGCCCGATTCTCGAGCGCATTCTGGGGCTCAAGCGCTTCCTGACCTGGTTCTTCATCACCGGTGCCGTCAGCGGCGTCCTGCAGATTCTCATCACCGGCGGCCTCGCCCTCGGTGCCAGCGGCGCCCTGATGTTTGTCTTTGGCTGCCTCGCCATCATCATGCCCAACGAGAAAGTCCTCTTCTGGGGCATCATTCCCATGCCCTTCTGGGCCATGGGCATTCTCTATGCCTTCCTCGACGTCGTCGGCGCCATCAACCCCTACAGCAGTGTCGGCAACTTTGCGCACCTAAGCGGCATGGCGATGGGGTTGTGGTACGGCTGGAAGTTGAAGCAGAATGCGCGTCAACCCGGATTGAAGTAGCCCGTGAACACGGTGGTTTCACTGGGCCGGTGTGCCACGATGACGCTGCCGTCACAATCCGTCAACATCTGACCCGCACTCATGGCCCCCGAAGTGGCCGGCGCCGTGCAGCCGACGACGCGCATGTCCGCCCAATCCACAGGGCCGCCATCGATGTTCTGAATCTGGAGCGTATTCATCCTCTGATCCATGATGAAGGCCACCGTGGGGCCTTCGTCGACCTCGCGCCCCAAATCCTGACCGACATACAGGACGAGAACGGCACCGATGGCCGCAACGCCGATCAGGATGGAGGTCGCCATGACCGGGGAGGCGGCTCCATCGTCCATGAGTGAGATTTGACCAAGGCTCACTTGAACCCGTCGGCCAAGGGTCAGTAGCCCATGGTCCAGAAATCGACGAACTCGGACAACACCTGCATGGGCCAGAAGACGAACGGCCCCGCCGCATACGGCGAGTGGCTCCGAGCCGGACCCAATTGTAGCACGATCTGGACCATGAAGCCCCAGGTGAGGGCCACGGCCAAGACGCGCGCACGCCATGCGGGTCGAGCGCGCCACATGGCAAAGGCGACGACCACGGCGAGCAGAACCCCAAGATAGCGGATGGGCTCCGTCAGCTCAAATTCCGTCCCAAGTTGGAACACGTACGAGCCCGTCCACTGGCGCCACAAAAACAACGGCGTCAGGACGACGGCTCCAAAGAGCACGGGCACGGCTGTGACCCACTGCCGGAGCCGATCCCGTGAGCCCTCAAGCAACGCCCAGACCCCTGTCATCTGGATTGCCAGGAAGGGCCAAAGCATGGCGGCATGCCGCAGGTCGAAGCCGGCGCCGTTGCGATACACGCCTGGCCCGAGCAGGACGAACATGACGCCAGCATGAAGCAACAGCCACCGACCTGTTTCAGGCACAGCGCTGCGCCGCCAGAGCCACGGCAAGGCGGCCAGCGCGGGCAGAAGTGCGACGAACGGCAGGGCGGAGCTGGTGTCCGGAATCATCCAATCCGTCCAGAACAGGTTGCGAAGGAAGGCTTCCACGCTCGCGCCGGGATCGTTCCAGATGGCCCATTGCAGGTAGCCTGCGTCGCTTTGGCGCGACGCCTCGCCCACGAAGGCGTCGACGCCGTCGCCTGGTTCGACGCGAAGGTAGCGCTCACGCAGTGCAGCCTTGGCCCGGACGACACGAAACAGCATCTCGGGAATCAAGCCCACCATGAGCCCAGCCCCGCCGGCCAGGACCCGGGCCGCGGCACCTGGGCGCCCGATGGCAGGCAGTGCGTAGAGCCCGGCCGAGGCAAGCAGCATAAGTCCCGTGGGCAGGTGCGTCGACAGCACGAGTCCGATGAGTCCGAAGGCAAGCCCCGTGCGCAGGGGTCGCGTCGCGGGCCCGGCATGGTACGCCCAGATGGCGCACGTGCCGAGTGCGAGCGCCAGGCCGTGGTATTTGACATTCAGCGCCCAGAAGAACATCGGCGTTCCGAATGCAAACAGGGCAGCTGTCCAGCCGGCGGTGCGCGTGTCGCTGCGCGCCTGGACCAATTGAAACAGCAGGGCCGCCCCCAGGGCCATGATGGTGGCGTGAAGCCATTGGATGGCGGCTGCTTCCTGGAATGGATCGAGGGGCACGTCACGGGCCCAGGAGGTCGTCCACGCAATGGCCGCCACCGTAACGGCGACCCGGGACGGTTGTCCGATGCTGCGCAAGGCCATGCCAAGCGCACCGCTGGCGACCATGCCAGCGGCCGACAACAAGCCAAGCAGGCCGCCCAGCCCCCCCAAAAGCACGTGAAACGGCAGCGCCATGACATTGACCAGGTCGGAGCCAACCGGCGCACGTTCCACGCCCGGGGGCGGGATGCCGAAATGCGTATAGACGTGGGCTTCGAGGAGTCGGTAGCCAGGCGAAACCTCGTCGCCATCGATGGCGTAGGCGCCGCCTGCGAGGCGATCAAGCCCAACGCCTTGGCCGAATTCGTCGTTCATGAAGAAGCCAGGTTGCCAGAAAATGAGGTATCCAGCAAGGACCAACCAAAACACGGCCGACGTCCGCACAGGCGGCCCAGTCAGGTCACTTTCAAAAGGGGTTGGAAAGAAGGGAAGAGGATGTACAGCCGACCTTAGAAGGTGGTGCTGTAGAGCAGGGTGTCGGTGGGGTCGTGAACAATGGTCACGTCGCCACTGCAGGTGCCGATGACGTCGCCGGCGCCGACGTTGCCCGTGGTGGGGACGGCGGTGCAGCCGGAAACGGTGAGTTCACTCCAGGCGATGGGGCCGTTGCTGACCTTGATGACCGTCAGATCTTGGCCAGCGGTGTCCTTCTGGAAGGACAGGCTCGGGGCGCTCTCGCTGTCGCCGCCCAGGTCGCTGACCAGGACGAAAACGACGGCAGCCAGCACGACGGTGATGGCGACCATCAGGATGACGCCGATCACCGGGGACACGGCTTCTTCGTTGTTCTTGAAGGCGTTGTTAGCTTTCATGTGTATTCCTCCCCGACCGAGGCCGGGTAGATTTTGCTCACCTAGCACAGAATATATAAGTTCCGCGCGGCGGGGCGCCGTCATCTATTGGCTTTCCAGGCAGCCGCACCCACCGGCACCGTGATACCTGGGACCGAGTTCCTTTGGTCGTGCCTTCGGCCGGCGACGTGGAGCGATTCGTCTACTGCGCCCATAACTGGTGGCTGGCCAAGCAAGGCAACGACGGGGAAGGAGGCGACGCCGGCATGGAGGCCCACGACCGCCTGGGGGAAGCCCAACAAGGCGTCGAGGCACGCAAACGCGACTACCGCGACGGCATGCGCTGGTCCTTTCGGATTCTGCTCGTCGCCATGTCCGTGACGTTTCTTGGCCTCGAGCTCGTCTATCTGCGAGCCGAGAAGCTCCACTGGGTCTTTTTCGCCACGGCCCTCGTCCTCGTCGGCTCCAGCACCAGCCTACTAGTGATCGCCCTCGATGCCCAGCGACGCTACCGGAACCAACAGAAGGAATCCGGCCTCGTGCCCGGCAAGGTCGTGGATTCGGATCTGGCCGGCGCCGGTCGCCTACTGCATGACCCTGAATGGGACTTGACCGGCCGCCCCGACTACATCTTGGAAACCCCCCACGGCAGCGTCCCGGTTGAAGTCAAGAGCCGCTCAGCACCCGATCGCCCGTTTGACAGCCATCGCTTCCAAGTCGCCACGTACCTGCGATTGCTCGAAGCCAACGGCCAGGTCCCCGAATATGGCCTCCTGAACTACAAGGACGGCGTCTTTCGCATCGGCTGGGACGACGAAACCCGCGCCGACCTGCGCATCGTGGTCGACCGCCTCCATGCAGCCGAACAATCGGGACACGCGGATCGGGACCACGAACACCCCGCGCGATGCGCCGGTTGCGCCCGCCGGGACGCTTGCGACCAGCGCTTAGAGGCCTAGCAGCAACCGGAACACGACCCAGGCCAAGAACACCATGATGGCCACGTGGCGGAACCCTGCCGTAACGCGGCCCTCCGACAACACGCCGCCGACCAGCCCGTTGCCGATGCCTTGGACCATGGCCGCGTTGAAGTACGCGAATTTGATTCCCTCTGGATCCACCGAGCCGAATTGACTGCTCCCGGCGCCGATGTCCGAGTTCTGGATTTTCTCACTGGCGCCCACGATTTCCGGAATGAACTGCGTATCCAAGGCGCCAAGGACGACGAGGAACACGAAGAACACGACATAGATGACGATCAGATAGGTCATCATCGTGACCTTACGGTCCTGCTCGATGGCCTTCAACTCCTGGACATCGCGCGCTGCGGCCTTGAGAATCTGCGCCACGCTGCCTCCGGTTCGGCTCGCTTCGATGACGAGATTCGTGGAACGCTGCACCAACGGCGTCTTGACGCGCTCGCCAAATTGCCGCAAGGCCTCGTTGAAAGAGACGCCCCAGGCGACTTGGTCAGCCATTTTCTTGACCTCAGTGCTCAAGGCACCATAATCGGCCCGGGTCGCAGCCCGGAGGGCCGCGGGCAAGGTCAAGCCAGCGCGCCGGGCCTCCGCCAAATCGTTGAGCAAATCCGGCATGCGGACTTCGATGTGCTCGGTGCGTTGATGCTGCTTGTGCAAGTAGTAGCCGATGGGCCCCGTGGTGACGAGGATCGTGATGGCAATGAAATCCTGCGCTGCCGACTCCGGGATGGCGATTCCAAGGAATGATGAACTGCCCTTCGTCAGCAGTTGGATCAGGATGAAGGCACTCGTGGCGCCTGCCGCGGCGCTGCCGGCATAGACGATGAGATCGTTGCGCAGCTTCGTCGTGATTTTGCGCTTGTAAATACCGCGGCGGCCTTCGCGCCAGACCGCGTAGGCACTGATGGCGAAGAAGACGGCCAGGGCCACGGGCACCAGCGCAATGAGATAGACCGTCCGTTGGTCACCAAAGCCGCCGACGCGTTCAAGCAGCTGCAATCGCCAGCCCAAGAAGCTGACAACGCCCGCCACCAAGAACGCCAACACGGCAGCGTACACAATTGGCGGGGTACTCTTGGACGTCTCCTTGGTGCCGACGCGCACGGCGCGCACGATTTGCGACAGCAGATCAAACGTCGTGGGCAAGCCCGTGGTCAGCATCATCTGGGTGCCGACACCGAGCAGGCCAATCAACACCAAGACCGGCAAGTCGTTGGCTTGGATGGCCACGCCCACGAAGTAGAACAAGGCCCCCAGATAGACCAAGACAGCGCCGACAATCAAGGCGCCACCGTGGAAGCGCGTGTACCATGTGCGCACGAAGGCGCCCGTGTTGGCCTTCCATGCCGCGGCGGCGGCCAGCAAGACCACGTACAAGCCAAGGACGAACGGGAACGCCTGGACCAGCCCCTCATTGAGCTGCGTTGGCACCAAGCCAAACCGGACGAGGGCCGCAAACACGACGACCATCAAACCCATCGTGTACAGGATGGTGATGATGGCATGCAGCGCCTTGACGCCGCCCGGAACCTTTGGATCGTAACCGGCGCCGCCCAGGACCTCGTCCGAGTCCATCTGCTTGCCGGCGCGGGTCACGACCCAGGTCAGCCCAAGGCCCGCGGCGAACAACACCATCAGGACCAACGCACGCAGGAGGCCGCCCGTGGAGGCAGCCACAACACCCGCCAGGAATGCGAGCCCGGCCGGAATGCCGATGCTGCGCGCAAAGCGATCCTCAAGCAAACTGTCCATCTTCATTCGGGCCTCATGTTGCTTAGCAACCAAGTGAACATGCCATGAATGACCGGCAGGCCAATCAGGATGATGAGGTTCAGGTACAGGACCGGGTCGCCGCCACTGGACAGGAGCATCATGACGCTCAGGATGACGATCAGAAAGAGCGGCGCGGCCGCGGCCACGACGACGTAGCTCTCCGCCATGACGCCCATGGATTCGATGAACGCCTTCTGTTTGCGATGATTCTCGGAAGCATATTGCTCCGCTTTGGCCAGGAAGTAGATTTTCAGGTCACCGCCGGACGTGATCGTCGTGACGGCACCTTGCAAGAATTCGGCGAGCTGCTGACTTGGGCTGCGCCGTGCACCTTCTTGCAGGGCTTGAATCAAGTCGTAGCTAAACAGCTGCGTGTCCCGGTGGATGAGGCTGGCTTCCCGCGCCATTTCCCCGTAAACGTCTTGCTTCCCCAGGGCGCCAAAGACTTGGTCCGGCACGACGCCGGCGGCAGCCAGGGCCGCCAGGAAGTTCAGCGCATAGGGCAACTGATTGTCGATGCTGCGCTTGCGGGCGTTGATCTTTAGGTCTGGATACAGCATCGCATAGCTGTACATGCCCAAGCTACCCAGAAACGACGTGCTCATGGTCGCGACGATCATACGCGGGTCCGCATCGCCCCCCGTGGCGACCATGTAGATGATGAAAATCAGTACGCCAATGCTCGCAGCACACGTCATCCGCAGGTACACGCTGGCCAAGTAGGCCGACGGCACCAATTCGAGGCCAGCTTGGGAGAGCTTGGTCGGTAGTTGGGGGTGGTTGCTGAGACGGCGGGTTGCGACGGAACCGTACAGGCGCAGGGCAACCTGGTCGAAGACCGTCGGCCCTTCAGCCATCTTCCTCCATGCCGATACTCCGCAGCGCCGATTGGATGTCCCGCGCGTACGCCTTGACGAAGGACGTAATCTGCTGCACGGCGCGGACGTCCGTTGCGAGCATGTGCTTCAAGATCCGCCGCCGGCGGGCAAATTCTTCTTCCATGCGCTCCGGCGGCCAGTTCTTGGATTCGGCGATGCGGTCCAACATGTACGACCGCTTCGAGTAGTCGAATTGGTCGTTGGTCGGATTCCACGTGAACACCGTGTTGCTCAGCAATTCGCGGGTCGACGGATCGATGCCCACCAATTCCACGACCTCCTTGACACGGCGCACACGCGTAAGCTCGCGATCGAGGAGCTTGCGGTACTTGTACGCGTGGCTGCGGATGTGCGCACTCGGGCCCTG
>JBMZJT010000047.1:0-290 GCA_049617695.1 Thermoplasmatota archaeon
ACTCAGGAACTATACACATGCTTTCGCACTAGCAGTTCCCTAAGTTTTTATTAAACAGTCGGAGCCCCCTAGTCACTGCGACCAGCCCGCTGCCGGGCTGGCACCCCTTCTACCGAAGATACGGGGCCAATTTGCCGAATTCCCTTGCCAGAATTCACCTGCTACGCCTTAGCCTTCTCAGCTTGAGGTACCTGTGTCAGATCTCGGTACGGACGGCACCACGGTTTTCACGGGCACCTGGGATGCTCCCAACTTTCCTAGTGGAAAGCAGATCACGCTTTGGGGAAGTT
>JBMZJT010000047.1:300-12152 GCA_049617695.1 Thermoplasmatota archaeon
CTTCCTTCCCTTAATACGCTTCACAACGGCGACGGCCGTTGAGGGAATACCCGGATGCGTCCCTTATTGTGGGCCGGCACGGGAATATTAACCCGTTTCCCATTCGATGCCTCCGGTTAAGGGACACCTTAGGACCGGCTAACCCTCGACTGACGAACATCGTCGAGGAACCCTTACCTCTATCGGCGCTGCGGATTCTCACCGCAGTTTGGCTGCTACTCTCTCCATGATTCTCGTTACAACACGGTCCACAGGACCTCACGGCCCTGCTTCCACCCATGCCATACGCCTGCCTACCCGATCACGTTTCCGTGCGGAATAGTATCGGTGGTATGCTTGAGCCCCGTCCATTTTCAGGGCCCATGACCTCGACCAGTGATCTGTTACGAACTCTTTGAACGATGGCTGCTTCTAAGCCCACATCCTGGTTGTCTTAGGCCACGAACACCTTTTGTCTTTGACACTTAGCATACACTTTGGGACCTTAACTACTCGTGGGATTGTTCTCCTTATGAGTTACAAGATTACCCCAGTAACCCTCACTACCCAACATCTACGACGACCGCAGATTCGGAGTTTGAGACCAAGCCGAGGAATTTCTTCCCCTAAACCCAGAATCAGTGCTCTACCCCGCGATCTGTCTCCGTTGAGATCTAGCTACGACTAGTTTCGGCAGGAACCAGCTATTCCCAGTCTCGATTGGACTTTCACCCCTATACCCAGGTCACATGAGCGATTTGCACATCAGCAACACTTCGGGCCTCCACCTCGGTTTCCCAAGGCTTCACCCTGCCCAGGCATAGATCGGCTGGCTTCGGGTATCCAGATACTGACTTGTGGCGAACACACCATGTCCCTTGCAAGCTGCGGACCATTGGTTTCCCTACGGTTGCGGAGATGTCCTCCTTAACCTCGCCAATACCAAGAACTCCATGGATCAATTTTCGAATCGAACGCACGGACGCTGCTAACGCTTTCACGCCCGTACAGTCTGTCTCCAGATGGTTTCACGTCTTTTCACCTCCCGCTAGGGGTGCTTTTCAACATTCACTCACGCTACTAAATACGCTATCGGTCTCGGGGAGTGTTTAGGGTTAGGTGTTTGTGCCACCTATCTTCACGCGCAATTTCCAATGCACGCTACTCTTTGCACCAGGACTCACCCTCGTCTGACCACTACGGGACTATCACCCTCTATGGTGCCGCGTTCCAGCGGACTTTGTGTTATGGACGGTCGGGTGTACCTGGGCACCACATCTCCACTGGGTCTCCCCAGCGGATTCGGCTTGCCCTGTTCCGCTTTCAATCGCCTTTACTCACGGAATCGAGATTTCTTTCTTTTCCTCTGCCTACTAAGATGCTTCAATTCGGCAGGTTACCTCTCGCTAATGCGAGTGATCTTACGATCAGGAGGTCCCATTCGGCAATCTCCGGTTCAACGGCTCCTTGCGCCTACCCGGAGTAATATCGCGGCTTGGCACGACCTTCATCGGCTCCCGAGCCTAGTGATCCCCCATCTGGGTTGTAGCAACCCACTGAAATTTCCAGTGTAACAAGTAAATTTCCTAGTGGATCGATTCACTACTCAATCCAGGCTGCGTGTGCACGTCAATCCATGAGGACTGACCGCCTCATCGGCTTCGGTCACCATACACATCGTACGGTGCCTCGGACCCCGGATGTCTTCGGGGCGCCTAGGCGATTCCAGCTCCAAGGTGTGGCCTTGGAGATGGTGGCTTATGATGCGGATCTGCCGTGAGGCAGGTCCAGGGCTTTCGTGCGAACACGAAAGTGGACCCGACGGGATTTGAACCCGTGGCCTTCTGGTTGCAAACCAGACGATCTTCCAACTGATCTACGGGCCCATATCGGCCGAAGCCGGAGGGACCGGAATCGGTCGGATTCCGCATGTGTTGAGACAGCAAGAGAGCATGTAGCTCCCATTCTTGCAGCATTCCTTGGACAAGCTGCGATGCAGCTCGTCCGCGGCTGATTTGCTCATTGAGCAAATCACCCTAAGGTGCTCGGACGGCTCCGAGGTCATGAACGATGTTGGTGTTCACGACACTCCATCTGACGCGTATCAGGTATTTTGTTTTCTACAATCGGAGGATTGTATAGGAGGTGATCCATCCGCAGGTTCCCCTACGGATACCTTGTTACGACTTAACCCCTCTTGCGGAGCCCTGGTTCAAACATGACAACGATCACGCCTTCACCAAGACCCCACTCGAATGGTTTGACGGGCGGTGTGTGCAAGGAGCAGGGGCATATTCACCGCGGGATGTTGACCCGCGATTACTACGCGTTCCAGCTTCACGAGGGCGAGTTGCAGCCCTCGATCCGAACTACGACTGGGTTTCGAGATTACCATCACCTCTCGGTGTAGGGACCCATTGTCCCAGCCTTTGTAGTGCGCGTGTAGCCCAGAAAATTCGGGGCATACGGACCTGTCGTTGCCTGCACCTTCCTCTGACTTCGCGCCAGCGGTCCCGCCAGTGTGCCCCTGTCCCGGAGGACAAAGTTGCAACTGACGGCGCAGGTCTCGCTCGTTATCTGACTTAACAGAACGCCTTACGGTACGAGCTGACGACGGCCATGCACCACCTCTCTACCTATATTCGACCAACCCCTTTAGAGTGGGTCACATTCGGCAGTCTTCTCTGGTGAGTTTTCCGGCGTTGAATCCAATTAAACCGCACACTCCACGCGTTGCGGTGCTCCCCCGCCAATTCCTTTAAGTTTCAGTCTTGCGACCGTACTCCCCAGGCGGCTGACTTAACAACTTCTCTCCGGCACCGAAAGCCCTCGTAGGACCTCCGACACCAAGTCAGCAGCGTTTACACCCTGGACTACCCGGGTATCTAATCCGGTTTGCGCCCCAGGGCTTCGTCCCTCACCGTCAGAACCGTTCCAGTGTGACGCCTTCGCCACTGGTGGTCCCCCGAGGATTACAGGATTTTACCCCTACCCCCGGAGTACCTCACACCTCTCCCGGTCTCAAGTCACGCAGTCTACCCGGAATTCGATACGTTGAGCGCATCGATTTACCCAGGCATTTACGTGACAGGCTACGGACGCTTTAGGCCCAATAAGAGTGACCACCACTCGTGCTGCGGGTATTACCGCGGCGGCTGGCACCCGTCTTACCCAGCACTTTCTTGTCAAGCCATGAACGCTTGACGACAGTCTACACATTGTGCAGACACTCGGGTTTCCCGCATCGTGATTTCCCACATTGTGCAGTTTTCGCGCCTGCTGCGCCCCGTAGGGCCTGGACTCGTGTCTCAGAGTCCATCTCTGGGCGATGTCTCCCAACACCCATACCCGTCGACGGCTAGGGAGGACGTTACCCTCCCTACAACCTGATAGGCCGCAGAGCCATCGTATGCCGCCGGAACTTTCATCCATTCACCGTTCCAGGAGGAATGGACTATGGGGTATTATGCTCAGTTTCCCGAGATTATGCCCCAGCATACGGTAGGTTCTCCACGTGTTACTGAGCAGTCTGCCGAGGGCCGAACCCTCTCGACTCGCATGGCTTAAGCGAAACCCGATAGCAGTGGCCGCTGGCAGGATCAACCAGAATGTTCCCCGGTACAAGGTACCGGGGTGGTACACACTTTCGATCGTGCCAGATGGAATCAGCGGAGCCGACCGAGTATCACCGAGATACTACGGCCGGAGCCACTATGCTTACTCTTGCTGTCTCGTATGTCAGGTCCGTGAGGTCACGTTACGCAGCGTGCGTATCGGGTTTCACGGCCATCATGATTGTCCCACCAGCTGGATGGACCATCTCATAGCCGGCTCTGCCGTCTCGAGGTCCAACGGACCGGTGGGGGTTCCCGCGGATGCATTGCGGGGAGGACCGCCGAAGCGGGTCCTGTATATGAGTGCACCGGTCACCACCCGGCAGCATGCTGCATGGGGGTTTTCGGTGCTCGCGATCGGCGCGAGGTGCGCCGGTGTCGCGGGGTATGGCGGCCCAGATGGGTGCCATATATGAGCCTTTGGGTGCTGCCGAAGCAGCACCGCGCCTGACCCCCTATCGGGGCGACTCGGCTCCGGATGCGGCTTCTGCCACACCCGGTATTTGCCGCCGACACACGACCCCTATATGAGGGCTGCGGTCGACAAGCGAGAAAGATTCGCAACCAGCTGCATGCCACAATACGTCCGAAGATTTCGGTGGCACACAGATCCAGTGCAGCGGATCTTGGAAGGTGATCACGTCCGGTACGAGCCAGACATCCCCCTCGCCTTTCGGGTCACAGGGACGCCCCATCCAGGGGGCGGATTTGCGGCGACACGCGGCCCCTATATGAGGCGTTCGGTGTCGTGCGGTGTGGATGTTGCGGGCCGAGGCCTGCTTTCGCACCCCATCCACGGGGCGGTAGGGTCGCCCGCACAACCAGAGGCCGTGGGGGCGAGATTCCGACCCCATCAGGGGGCGGATGTCCGGCGACACAGGACCCCTATATGGTCGCTTCGGCGTCGCCTATCCTTAGTATATGCAGCGCTGTGCGGTTCAGGTTGTCGGTTTCTCCCCGAAGCGACGTCGCAACCCCACCAATTCGGCAGGAATGTCCTCGACACAACGGGAGTGTACGAGGCGAAACAGCTCCTTGGCCGCGGTCAAATCGGGTTTGGCACGGCCCGCGAGAAGATTGACCAGTTGCCGTTGCAGCCGTTTGCCAGCGCGATCTTGATCCAAGAGCAAGGCCACGACGCCGCCATGGGCCTGGGCGGCCAACAGATCCGCCACGTCTGCTAGCGATTTTCCCTGGTGGACCAGGACAATGTCGTCGAGGCCGAGCCACTGCAGGGCCTCCCGGTCTCGACGGCCCTCCACCACAAGCAGGGCGCCATCCAATCGGCGGCGCAAATGCGGCAGCAGATCTTCCAAGGCCTGCCAGCGCTGCACATCCTGCATAGAAGCTGCAAGACACGCACGTTGAAATGGCCGCCCTTGGGTGCACGAACACCCACCCCGAAGGCCGGGGGACGGCGCCGTCTGGCGCAGAATGATGTCCGGCGCAATGGGTGGGGTACAGGTCGCACCGTAAAACGTCCCGCGGACTTCATGAAGCGGGGTACCAGGTGCGGACAACAAACTGGCCTTCGAGGCCAGGAACCCTGACCGTAAGCTCCGGCGTCTGTTCGGAGCGGGTCCCCTGCCAAGCCTCCAGACGTGACGTCACGCGATGAAGTTGGGACAACCCCGGATCAGGACAACCCCGTGAATACGTCAACGACCGCCCCCGTCGAGTCCGATCTGCTGCCTCGGGCCACAAACCTCGGGTATCGGCGGCGGGGCGTGCCCGGCGACCAGTCAGAGCCGCGAGAGGGGCGTCATCGTCCTACAATGAAACGGCTTGTTAGCAAAGGGGCAACGGGGAACCTACCGGCAACCGCCGGCTTGGCATCAATGGGTGGCGGCTTGCAATTCCAAGAGAATGCGGTGCCGCTCCCGTGCATAACGAATGGAGCGCCACAGGAGTTCGCCAAACATCTGGCCTTTGACCAGGAAATCTTGGGCGCCGGCGCGAATGGCTTCATCGCCCAGTTCGCGCGCTTCCAGGCCCGTCAAGACAATGACAGGAATTTCAGGGTGGGCTTCTCGCAAACGCGCAATGGATTCCAATCCCTGCGCATCGGGGAGGTTCAAATCCAGGAGCACGACGTCGGCGCCGTGGGCATCGAGATGATCCAATCCATCCTGGAAGGTGCTTGCATCCTCTAAGCTGTGCTCGAAGTCCAGCGCCTCCGCCAAGGCAATCTGCACCAAACGTCGGTCACGGGGGTTGTCTTCCACCAGAAGGATGCGCGTCATCAGACAATCTCGACGAGGCGAACGGGTTCTTGAATGGCGTGGTATCAGGCCGGCGCCAAGGTGAACGTAAACCGCGTTCCTTCCGTTGAACCGGGCGCGACGCGAATGGATCCGCCATGGCGCTCCACGATCTTCTTGCAAATGGCCAACCCAATGCCGGTGCCCTCGTAGGCTTCACGGGCATGGAGCCGCTGGAAGACAGTGAAGATGCGTTCGTGGTGCTCCGCGGGAATGCCGATGCCATTGTCATCGACGTGGATCGCCCACCATTTTCCATCGCGCTCGGCGCGCACTTGGACACGGGGCGCCACGCCGGGGGCACAGAATTTCAGGGCGTTTCCAATCAGATTCTGCAACACTTGTTCCAATTGACGAGCGTCGCCAAGCACCATGGGCAGGTCGTCGCCGACGACCGTGGCGCCGGTGTCCTGAATGCGTCCGTCCAGGGATGTGACGACCCGATGGAGACATTCGTTGAGGTCCACGGGCACCATGGGGGCGCCGTGGCTGCCGATGCGACTGAATTTCAGCAAATCATTGAGCAATGCCTGCATGCGTTGGGCGCCATCGACGCTGTACGCCATGAACTCCCGGGCATCATCGTCCAATTGGGCACCGTAACGACGCTCCAGCAGCTGGGTGAAACGCGCCACGGTCCGCAGTGGCTCCTGCAAGTCGTGGCTGGCAATGTAGGCAAATTGCTCCAATTCGTCGTTGCTGCGCTTCAGGTCGCGGTTGCTCAATTCCTTGTGCAGCAGTTCTTCTTGCATCGCTTCGTCCAATTGGCGGCGCCAGGAAAGATGCAGGATCACAAAGGCGAGCGCCGTAATGACGAAGCCGCCGTGAACCAACGCGGCTTCCACTTGGATGGGCCAGGAAACCACAAGGGGCCAGAGCCGGCCGATGAACACGAAGGCACCCAGTGCAGCATAGCCAGCCCACACGAGGTAGATGGCATTGGTGAGCATCCGCGCCGTGTTTTCGTAGCTCCCGACCGCCCGAGCGCGGAACCGGTGGGCGCCCCGCGTCGCCAGAATGCCCGTCCCAATCGGAGCCAGTGCGATGATGACAATGAACGGCACCAGCACGGACGTGGCTTCGAGGGCCCGTGCACTCGCAAACACGGCGGTGTAATTGCCGGGGCCGAAGCTCTCGATGACATCGGGCGGCAGCGTCAGGTAGAGAATGCCGTCTTGTTCGCGGGAATCGAAGGCATCGAGGTCCAGGACGCGGCCATCTGGGATTTCGACGCGGTCAATGGACCAGGCATTGCTGATTTGGAAGACCACGCTCTGGTCGCCATCCAGGTCGGCAACAGTGGCCGTCGCACGCAGATGTTGATCGACTTCATCCCGATGCACTTGCTGATCGACCACTTCAATGGCCGAGAGGGCATCGATGCCGGGGAAGGTGACGTAAATGTCGCTCAGGTTGATGGTGGCTGATGTACCGACTGGGGCGGGGAGCCCGGTGGGCAAAAGCGTCGTGAAGCCCCGGTCCCTGATGGCCCATGCCAGATCCACTTGCCCGCGGCCTGACAAGGGCGCCGACATGGTTCGAAGCCGCTCATCGGATTCTCCGGCGGGATCCATGAAGGGGGTAGCGTCACCGTCAATGGCGAACCAGTTGTCAAACCGCGCGTCCAGACTGCCGGTTGCTGCGACGTCGGCGCTCACGAGGAACGTGACATCGATGCGCTGGGCACCCGCGGGCACGTCCACGCCCACGTTGGCATCCACGCACGTCACTTGGTCCACGTTGTCCCAGTAGGTCATGCGGCGACCGTCTGGACTCATCGTCAGATCGCCACCAGCGCAAGGTGTCTCGCCATCCGTTGACAACGTCTCGTTCACGGGACGAACGTCAATGTCACGCACATCCACGAACAAGGTCACGTCGACCTGGGCACTCGCAGTCGCCTGACCATACGCGCCCGGGAGCATCATCACGCACGCAAGGATGACAACGGCGGCCCGCATCAAGCAAAGACCCCCGGCAACCAAACCAAGCGCGCGTCTGCATGGAGATTCTCAAACAGGGCCGAGCCGGTCTGGTCCATGGCATCTTCTGGCAGATCCTTGCAATCGGTCGTGCCCAGAATCGTTGCAGGCAAGCTGCCGGCGTCAAAGTTGCAGGTCGTGATGGCGCCAATGGGGACATCGTGTCCGAATCGATACTCGAATGCCCCAGTGCCCAACTCGTTCTGGACCCAGAGCCGCATCTGGAGATTGTCGAAGGGAAGGATCGCGCCATCCCGTGATCCAGGGATGGGCGTCAGGATTTGGTAGTCGTAGCCGAAATCGGTGTGGACCGATGCGGCGCCTTTGCCAACATGCGGTCCCGGGTTTGTCGGCGGAATCGGGTTGTCGGGGACATCATTGCGAACCGCCACGGCAGCCGGCGTCACGGGCCATTGCCACGTTGCCAGCAACCCCTGTAAGACCTCATTATCCATGTGCAGGCCCGGCATGTAGAAGTTGAACCGGCTCTCTGATTCGACTTCCTGGTGCGGCACCCGTGGCTCCTCCGTCAAGATGGCGACGAAACTGTAGGCGTGTTCGCCGACGAAGAAGTCGGTCTCGTTGCCGTTGCATTCCATGCTCGCCACAAAGACGACGCCTTTGCCTAGGTCCATGGAGACGCCATTGAACAATCCAGATGCGTCGCGCACCCGGAAGCCGCCGGGCAGCAGGGCATCCAATGCTTCCGGCGGCAACAGGAAAAACATGGCATTGCCATGGCAGCCGGCCATCGCGTAGTCAATAATGACCGGGAAGCGCGTCTGTGGTTCAGGGATGTCCGCGACGCCGGGTTCGGGGCCCGCCAGACAGCCCGCCAAGGCCACGACGAGCACCAACCCAGACCTCATCGCTGCCGTTCCACCCAAAATGACTGGATTTCCTCAACCAAGGACAAGAACCCGTCCAGGTCTGGCGGCTTGATGTAGTACGTCGTCGCCCCCTGCTCCTTGGCGGTTTGGATGTCCTGGTCGGCATCAGACGTGGTCAGCATGATGACCACCAAGTCCTGGAGAGCATGTTGGGCGCGAATGTGGCGCAAGACGTCGTGACCCGATCCGGCGGGAAGGTTGATGTCAAGAATCGCGACGGTCGGCAAGTTGCCGGACCGCAGTGCGCCGTCCAGGAATTCGATGGCTTCCTGGGCGGAGGCCACGGTCTCGAGGGTGCCGGCGATGTGCAACTCGCGAAATGCCTCTTGCATGAGGCGCGCGTCGGCCGGATTGTCTTCGAGAAGCAGGACGCGTTGGTTCATCCGTTACCCGTCCAACCGAGCCGCCGGATAAAACGTCGGGGTCGGCGACGCTGCACGCCGGAAGCCTTGCGGCGGCACCTCTTATCAGGCGCGGCCGCCTCGCGCGGCATGTGAAGATCTGGGTCGTCGACAACGGCGGGCAGTGGACGCACCGCGAATGGCGCGTCCTGCGGTACTTGAAGCAGGACACGCAGATGATCGACAACAAGACGCCGGTCGAGGAGCTGAAGGCGGCGGGCCTGGATGGTTTGATCCTGTCCGGCGGCGCCCCCCGCGTCGGCGTTGATGGCCAACTTGGTGCCTGTGGCGACTACATTGATCAATTGGACATCCCGATCTTGGGCATTTGCGCGGGACACCAGTTTCTGGCGCGTCATTTCGGCGGCGAAGCCGCTCCCGGTGTGACGCCCGAATTTGGTGCGACAGAGATGATCGTCACGGAAGCCGGAGACATCCTGGAAGATGTGCCGGAGCGCAGCACGGTTTGGGAGAGCCACCACGACGAAGTCAGTGTCATGCCCGACAATTTCCGTGTCCTGGCCCACTCGGAGACCTGCCCCATCCAAGTGATGCGCCACAATGAGCGTCCCTTGTTCGGCATGCAGTTCCACCCCGAAGTCGAGCACTCCCAGTACGGGGTCCAAATGTTTCGGAACTTCATCCGGATCTGCGAAGAGCACGCCGCCCGCGAAACTTGAATCTCCGGTCCGCACCCTTTTTCCCGGCCGATTGATGAAAGCCGCATGAGCGAAGGCCCGATGACCTTCCGTCGGCTCCTGCCGATGCAGAGCCAGCTGTTCTTCTTGGCCATCCTGATTGGGATGTTCGCCCTGATGTGGCTGGTGTTCAAGCCATTCGTGATCTTCATGGTCACTGGCGCCTTCGTGGCCGTGCTTGCGCTCCCCATCGACAAGTTCTGGGAGCGCATGTTGCCCAATCGCATCTCGGCGTTCATGACGATGTTCACGTTGTTGATCATCATCGCCGGACCCCTCGTTGGCTTGGGCTTCGCGCTCGCCGGCGACGCCCAAGAATTGACCGCGCAACTGGAGGAAGGCGGCATCGATGGTTACGTCGAAGACGCCCTCAACTCGACGGCCGTACAGGATGCCCTCGCCCAAGCCTATCCAACGAACACGACGGAGGAACGCAATGCCACCGTCCTGGCTGAAGTGGAGAAAGGCAAGGACTTGGCCATCGATTACCTGGCCAAGTTCGTCACGGACATGGTCAAGGGCATTCCCGATTTCTTCATCGGCTTGACCGTCATTTTGTTCGTCGTGTACTACGTCCTGACCGACGGCGAGCGCTTGGTTGGCTACATGCGACGCGCCCTTCCCTTGCCGGCCAAACAAGTGACCTACATCCTGGGCGAAGCACGCAATGGCCTCAACGGCGTGTTTGTCGGCCAAATTCTGACGAGCTTGATTCAAGGTGCCCTGGGCGGCGTCGGCTTCCTGATCGCAGGCTTGCCTGGCGCCATTATCTGGGCAGCCGTCATGGCGATTCTGAGTCTCCTGCCCGTCATCGGCGCATTCCTTGTGTGGGTGCCCGGTGCGATCTTCCTGCTGGCCACCGGCGACATCTGGCAAGGGGTGTTCTTGATCATCTGGGGCATCGTCATCGTCAGCCAAATTGACAATCTCATCAAACCCAAACTCATTGGAGACCGCGCAGACATTCACCCGCTCTTCGTGCTCATCGGCGTGCTGGGCGGTGTCGCCGCATTCGGCTTCATTGGATTGTTCCTCGGCCCACTCATCGTGGGTGTGACCTTGAGCATCCTGAAGGTCTGGGAGCAAGACTACCTCGATCCGCAAGTCGGTTCGAAGGACCCCACCGTCGAGACCTGATGCCCGCCAGGGTCGGCCCGCTGCGCAGCGAAGTCGCCCTCGCCCTATTCGGCGTCGCCATGTGGGGATTGCTTGCGGCCCAACTTGCGGTGCTGGCCGCCTTCAACCCAGATCAAGCGGCCGCCATGGCCGTCGGCCTCGGCACGGAACTGGCATTTGGCCGCGAAGCCGGCATTCCAGCGGGCCTCGCAGCGGGCTTGCATCCACTCTTGATGTGGGAAACCAGCGTCGTCCAAGATTTTGCCACCGCGTTTCTTGGCTACCCCATTTTCCTCTACCTACTCCACCGCTACCAGGACCGAGACATCTACCTGATGCGTCGCCTGCGCCGCATCGAAGCCAAAGCCGCCGAACACCAACAATTCGTCCACCGTTGGGGCCCGCTAGGCATCGCCTTGTTCATGTTCGTGCCATTCCTGGTCAATGGCCCGTTCGTGGCGCTCGTCTTGGGTCGCCTCACCGGCATTCACACCCGTCAATTGCTCCTGCCCGTCCTTGGCGCCACCATCGTCATTGCCGGCGCCTGGACCTTTGCCTTGGACGGCATGCTCCGCTTGGCCGGCGCCGTCGATGAACGCCTGGGCTACGTCGCGGCCGCCGTCGCCGTCGTGATCGTCGCCACGCTCGGCATCGTGGATTTCATTCGCGAACATCGAGCCATTCAGGCCGAACGCGAGGGGCCGTAGCGCCCAGGCGCCGACGGCAAACAAAGGGGGAGGGAGAGTGGGAAAAGGAGCTCAAGCAAGCCTGAGCGAAGTCGGAAACAGCTCGAGAGCTTAACCGAACAGAGCGCCGAGACCGGCAGCGGCTTCCTCTTCGGAAACGCCGTCGTCCTCTTCTTCTTCCTCGGCCGGAGCTTCTTCAGCAGCGGCAGGGGCAGCGGCGCCAGC
>JBMZJT010000048.1:0-11065 GCA_049617695.1 Thermoplasmatota archaeon
ACTCGACTCCGTCGAAGCCACGCACTCCCCTGGAAAACCGCTCGGAAAATGGGACCTACCCGATTCGAACGCAAACGCCCACGTTTGCATTCGGAGCGCGGCATTCGACACCGTCGAAGCCACGCACTCCCCTGAAAAACCGCTCGGAACATGGGACCTACCAGATTTGAACTGGTGACCGACGGGTTATGAGCCCGCTGCGCTAACCAGACTGCGCCAAGGTCCCACTGGCCCGGGTTACAATTGACCGGTTATGAGCCCGGTGGGTCGGGCGGAACGCACACCAGACTGCGCCAAGGTCCCGCTGGCCGGAGTTGCAATTGAACGGTGATGAGCCCGGTGGGTCGGGCAGCGGGTAGCGATGCCGAAGCGAGGCAAACGCAGGGGCATGGCCCGCTACGCTTTTGTGCGCGCCCAAGTCGGAACGGTCGTTGACAGGCCTCCGCGTCCTTGGCTGGCGAGAGCATGTGGGATTGCCCCACCTGGGCATTCCAGATATCAAAGCCAAGGTGGACACCGGTGCACGGACCAGCAGCCTACAGGCTTTCGATCCGGAGCCCTACATGGACGTGGACCGGGAGCGCATTCGCTTCCTAGTGCGCCCGGCCCAAGGCGACGACAGCGCCTTGGTGCCATGCGATTTGCCGGTGCATGACTGGCGTTGGATCAAGGACAGTGGCGGCCATGCCACGTTCCGCCCCATCATCCTGACGCCGGTACGCGTCGGTAGCATCGAGTTCACGGCGGAGTTGAGCTTGGCCAGCCGGGCCGATATGGGTTTCCGGATGCTCCTAGGCCGGGAAGCCTTGCGTGGGCGTTTCGTCGTGGACGCATCTCAATCCTACGTAGCGACGGCCGGCGTGGACGTGGAAGCCGTGGCGCTTTCCGATTGACCGCTTTGCACGTTCCAGAGGTCCGCGTAGACGCCCCCGTCGGCGACGAGGGTGTCGTGGGGGCCGCGCTCGACCACAACGCCGTCGACCATGACCATGATCTCATCGGCGTGGCGAATTGTACTGAGCCGGTGCGCGACCGCGATGGTGATGCGACCATCCCGGTGCTTGAGGAGGTTTTGCTGGATGATTTCCTCGGTTCGGGTGTCGACGGCGCTGGTCGCTTCGTCCAGGACGAGGATCGCGGGATCGCGTAGGATGGCCCGTGCGAGGCTGATGCGTTGGCGCTGGCCGCCGCTGAGCTTCAAGCCGCGTTCGCCAACGAGCGTGGCATAGCCCTCGGGGAGCTTGTCGATGAATTCCTCGGCGCCCGCAATCTTGGCGGCGCGCGCGATGGCTTCGTCGTCGGCTTCGGGGCTTCCCAAGGCGATGTTCTCTCGAATGGTGCCCGTGAATAGGAACGGCTCCTGCGACACGTAGCCGACGTGGCGCCGGAATTCGTCCAGCTTCAGTTCGTGCAGGGGCACGCCATCGATGCGGATCGTGCCTTCCTGCGGCTGATGGTAGCGCAGCAGGAGCTTGAGAATCGTCGATTTGCCGGCGCCTGTGTGGCCGACGACGCCGAGCATGCGACCGTTTTGGACGCTGGCGTCCACGCCGTTGAGGACGTATTGGTCGCCGTAGCCAAAGCGCACGTTGTCAAAGGCGACTTCTCCTGGAACCGGCACGGATTTGGCGTCGGGTGCATCTTGGATGCGGGGTTCCGTGTCCAAGAGCTCCATGATGCGTTGGGCGCTGGCTTCGCTGCGCTGGATTTGGTTGAATAGCATGCCGAGAATGAAGAGCGGCATGATGAGGCGGGTGGCCAGCAGGACGAAGGTCACGAATTCGCCGGGCGTCGGGCCGAGGCCATTGAAGGTGAGCCAGCCGCCGATGCTGATGAGGCCACCAAAGGCCACACCTGCAATCGCGTAGAGCATGGGAACGAACCGGGCGCGGCTGCCGGCGGCGGCGATGGCCGCATCCCGGTATTCGGCGCTCTGGGTGTCCACGCGTGCGGCTTGGTCCGCCTGGGCCGTGTAGGCTTGGATGACCGGCATGCCCTGGATGTTCGTCTCCAGGATGCTGTTCATGGCGCCCACGGCGGCACGGGTTTTGCGGTACTGGGGTTGGACGCGGGTGGCAAAGAAGCGCACGGCGAAGATGGCAAATGGCAGCGGCGCAAACAGGAGTGCAGCCAGACGCCAGTCCATCCACAACAGGATGGCGTAGGTGCCGACGAAGGTCACGACCAGGCGCACGATGCTCGTGCTGCTGTCGGCCAGGAAGCTCTCCAGGTTGTCCACGTCGTTGCTCATGACGGACATCAAGTCGCCGGTCTGGCGGTCTTCGAAGTACGCCGTATCGAGGGTCTGGATGTGGCCGTAGAGCTTGACGCGCAGGTCGTGGCGGACCTTCTGGGCGAGCGTATCCCAGGCGTAGTCACTGGCCGTTTGGAAGGCCGCGAGCCCCAGAAAGGTACCAAAGATGACGAGGCCATAGGTCACGAAATCTTGGGTCGTGGGCGTGCCCGTGGCAATGAGGTCCACCAGGGCGCCGATGAAGACCATCGGCAGGAGGTCGAAGCCGCGGGCCGCGCCGTTGGTCAGGAGGCCAACCCAGACGCGGTTCTTGTAGGGCCGAACGAAGGGTAGGAGCCGCCAAATGCTGCGGCCGGCCAAGGGCGTCTTCTCATCCACGAGGCCGTTTCAATGGGGGGAAAGGAAAAAGGGTGGGGTGAGGGCCGGTCAGGTCAGCCGCAAGACGTCCATGCCGCGGACAATATCGCCCGTGTAGACGTAGCCACCATGGATGCGGGCATCCCAGGGGTTGGTCGGGTCGGCCTGGTATTGGTCCAGGATGCGCGGGCTGCTGATGTCGCTGAAGTCGATCAGGACGACGCCGGCGCTGTACCAGGACATGACCAGCTTCTCCTCACCGGGCACGAGGCTGCCAAAGTGGGCCGTGCAGTTGGGCACGCCGTTGGTCACCGGGCGCAGGACGTTGGTGGGGTTGTTGGGGTCGATGACCGTCGTCGGGTCGGGGACGCCCGGCGCATCCGGCACAATGGTCGGGGCGCTGATCCAGCCTTGCAGGCTCGGTGCGGTTTCATCGCTCAGGTCGTAGAACCAGAGGGCGCCAAAGGGCGTGCTGACACCCGTGTTGTCTTCGTAGACGTAGCAGGCGCCGGGGGTGCCGCCGCCGTTTTGTTCGTCGCCGATGATGAGCACGCTGGCATCTTCGTTGACCATCGCGAGGTGGTGCAGGGTGCGCACCGGGTAGCTTTGGAAGGCGGGGTTGCCGATGACGGGGCTGTCGGGGCCAAATTCGACGAGGCCGATGACTTCGATGCCGCTCGCCGTGGCCGGGTCGAAGCTGTCCAGGTTCCAGATTTCGGTGCGCTGGATGCCGGCACAGTAGGCGCGGAACTTGTCGTGGTTGTGGCCCATGTCGTCGCCTTCGTGGTACATGCCGTAGAAGGTGATGTCGTGGCAGCCGTGGTCCCCGAATTGCCCGAGCACGTACGCGTTGTACGGGTCGCGCGCGTCGATGATCTCGTTGGTGCGTCCCAAGCCGCCGCTTTGGCTGTTGAAGACCAGTTCGGTGCCAGGGATGACGGCGACGTTGTGGTTGGGGCCGATGTCGCTGACGATGCTGGCCAGGACGGGCGCCGTCGGGTCGGTGACGTCCCACAGGTGCATGCCATTGGTTTGGGTGGCCAGGACCAAGGTCAGGCGGCCGTCGGGGTGCGCAATCAGGTCAGCGTCGCGGCTGAAGCTGGTTTCCGTGTTGTTGCCTTCATCTTGGTCAACGGTGGCGTTCCACAGGAGCACGGGGCTGGCCGGGTCGCTGATGTCGACGATGAAGAAGCCGTTGCCCAGGGCACTGCCGTAGGCGCGGTCGCCGTGGACCCAGATGCCGCTGCCGCTCGGGAATGCGGCGCCGTCGGCGTGTTGGACTTGGGCCACGAATTCGAGGCCGGTCACGCTGGCGGGCTGGACGTTTTCGTAGCTGGGCTCCATGGCCACGGGCTCAAGGACGGGTTCCGGGGCCGGGTCGTCGGATTCGGTGCAGCCAGCCAGGACGGCGGCCACGAGGGTCAGAAGGATCAGTTGGGTCTTCATGTCAGTCCTCAAACGATGCGCAGGATCTCCATGCCACGGCCGGTGTCACCGGTGTAGACGTGGCCGTTGTGGTAGCGGGCCTCCCAGGTGTTGGTGCCCGCTGCGGTGTAGAGGTCCACTTCGACGGCGTTGGCCGGGTCGCTGAAGTCGACGAGGCTGGTGCCGGCGGTGTAGTGGCCCATGACCAAGAGGGGGCGGTCTTCGACGAGGGTGCCAAAGTGGGTGCTGCAGTATTGCGGTCCGCCGGCTTCGACGCTGGCGGAGATGGCGTCGTGGCTGACTTGGTAGTAGCCGACCGGGGTGGGCACTTCGAGGTTGCTCACGTCAATGAACCACAGGGCACTGGTGGGCATGCTGTTGCCGCAGCCGGGCACGGGGGCCGCGACGCCGGCGATTTCGTCGCCCAGGATCAACATGTCACCGTCTTGGGTGGCCCAGACGGCGTGGTGAATGTTGACCAGGGGCCAGTCGATGACCTGGATGATTTCCGGGTTCCAGGGGTCGCTGATGCTCCAGATCTGTGTGTCCGTGACACCGGCGCAGTAGGCCAGTTCGCGGCCGGCGTGGAAGGTGATGTCGTGGCAGGTGGTGCTCACGACGACCTTGGGCACGCCGCCGGGGGTCGTGATGGCGGCGGGGAACCAGAATTCCTTGACGACGGGGTTTTCGGGGTCGGCGAAGTCGATGATGTCGATCTTGCCGAGGGTGCCGACGTCGCCGGCCACATTGGTGTTGATGCTGATGGAGTTGTACACGATCGTCGTGTTGGGCACGACCGCGAGGTTGTGAGCGGCACCGATGTTGGTGACTTCGGACACGACGAGCGGGAACGTCGGGTCGGTGACATCGACCAGGGTCATGCGGGCGCCACCGTGGGCCAGGGCTGCGTAGAGGCGGCCGTTGGGGTGCTCGAGGATGTCCACGTCGCGGCTTCCGGTGGTGCCTTCAATGTCGCTGGCGACGAGCACGGGGTTGGTGGGGTCGCTGATGTCAACGATGCGCAGGCCGACGCCGCCACTGAGGTAGGCGTAGTTGCCGTGCAGCCACAGGCCACTGGTGGCGTTGGGGTCGCCAAGGCCGACGTAATTGAAGCCGGTGACCGTGTCAGGCAGGGCGTAGGCATCGATTTCGGGTTGGGTCGGCTCCGGTTCATTGCCGGCGGCGGGCTCGCTGCTTTCATCGACGCAGCCGGAGAGGCCAAGCGTCAGGAATGCGGCGACCAAGAAGAAGGTCCAGTTTCGCATGAGCTTCGACCAAGGCCCGTCCTTTTTGCCGTTTGCGGCGCCGGCATTGGAACATCGCACCGGAAACGCTCTTTTCCCGGCGTCCTTGACACCTTGTCGATGGAGCTGGATGCGCCGCCCGAGGAGTCCCTGCATCAGGTGTTTTCGCTGCCACGGCCAGCAGGCGATGCTCTGGACGATGCGACGACGTATTTGCAAGGCGTTGGCTTCGTGGCTCCGAAGCTTCGCGGTCGCGTCGAGCGCTTTGGTGACAGCCTGGCGGTGCACCATGGCCGCATTGAGACCCGGATTCGCGTCGAGTCGGAAGGCGATGCAAGCCGGGTGGAGGTGACCCGCAAGGGCCAAGCGCCTTTGGAGGACACCCGGCGCTGGATGTTGGTCTTGGGCCTGGGTGGTTTCCTGTTGGCGTGGGGTGTGACGTTCTTCAACGAACGGGGCGCGGGCTTGCATCCGATGCTGGTCATCGGCTTGTTCCTCGTGGGTCTCGTGCTCACCGTCGCCGTGCTCTTTGTAGCCGATCGTTCCATGGAGCGACGCAGCGAAGCGATTGTCCTCGCCTTGGAGGATGCCATGCATGGGAATCCCCGCGAGGTTCTGGACGTGCAGATCCTCGAATTTGACCGCTCAACGAGCCTCGCCAATGGCTTCATCTTCTACTGTGCAGGCCTCGTGGTTGCGTTCTTCGCCTACGCTGTGGTGTTCAGCGATGGCATCCGCGCCGCCATCGACGTCGATGCGGCCTTGACGACGATGCAGTTCGTGTTCTTGTTCCCGATCCTGCCGGCGCTTGCCTTTGCTGGCATCTACTATCTCTTCCAGCGACGCGGCCACCAAGCCCGGCTGGCGCGGCTCTAGTAGGCAGGTAGCCAGGGGTCCAACTGGTCAATCATCAAGGAATAGACCAGCGCAAGGCCCAGGGGATTCAGGATGTTGTCCGACGCGCCAAAAGGCACCGGCGCTAAGACGTCCACGAGGAAGAACACGGCTGCGGCCGCAACGGCCCCTGGGACGCCAGTGAACGGCAGCGCGAGGACAAAGGCCGCCGTGGTGCCGCCAAAAGTCCCCATCCAGGACTTGTTGGGATTGTGCGGGAATTTGCGGCGGCCGTAGCGCACGCCGACAAGGGCGCTGATGGCGTCTGCGAAGACCGTGACGCCGAAGACCGCCAGGACGGCGTACAGGGTCGTGTCCCACGTCGCCGCATCCCAGGTCAACCAGAAGATGGCCACTGGAAGCGTCGCCGTGATGTAGTAATGGGCACCGAAGCTGCCGCGCTCCTTCTCGCGCATCAGGCTCGTGATGGTACCCTTGAACGGATATTCTGCTTGAGGAAACTGGAGACGGACCAATTCGACGGGCAACAACAGGAACAGCAAGCCAAGAATGCAGACGAGGCCCACCATGTGCCCACTGGCGAGGTAGCCCGCGTCGAGGGCCGCTTGCAGGTTGTGCCAGGATTCCCGCGTAAAGTCGGCATCGCCAGGCGCCAAGCTGCGCACGCCGCGCAGGATCAAGTACCCGAGAATACCGTAGATGGCCAGGAAGATGCCCATCATGAGGTGCGGCGTCTTGCGCTTCTCCTCAGGCGTCATGTCGAGGCGCAGGCGGTCGCGCAGCCATGCTTCGCGCTTGTCGTCAGGCAATGTTTTGGCCGCCAATTCCTCGATGGCTTGGCGCGCCTGCTCCCGGAATTCAGCCAATCGCTTGGCCGCATTGCTCAGGGTGTAGCCGAAAGTAATCATCACGCCGGCCATGTAGACGCCCAGGACCGCGAGGCCAAAGGGCGCCGGGACCAATTGAGCGCCCCGTTGCCAGAGAAGCACCGTGAGGGCGGCCATGACGAAGGTCGCCAGCATGGCGGAGCCTCGATCTGGCAATTGTTCCCGGTAGGCGCGCAGGGCATGACCCCCCGTGGCCACGGCGTAAGCGCCGACGCCGATGGCGAGCACTTTGGCTGCACCATGGCTGACGGCTCCGACCAGGAATTCGGGCTCCACGGGCCATCAGGTGCGCTTCGGGCTTTGAAGGGCTCGGCCCAGGACCGACATGTGCCGAAACGCCCGAGCCGGGGGCTGCGTCAAATGTTCTGATCGCAGTAGCCCGTGGTGCCACCTTCAGGGGTGATCTTCAGGGCCAACAGGATGCCACCCACGGCAACAGGAATGCCCAGCAGGCCCCACCAATGGCCTTCGACGAGGCTGCCGACGCCAATCATGAGGGCCGTCACGCTGGACAGCACCAGCACAAGCGCCGCGAGTTTCCGCAGCCAATCAAAGGGCCCTCGATCCATGGGAACGGGACCATGCGGGAAGGGCCGGGGCCGGGACTTGAACCCGGGCCAGCAGAACCACAATCTGCTATGCTTACCAGCTACACTACCCCAGCCAGCCAGCGAAGCACGAAGCTTCACCTGTCCCGCATGGTATCGCGGCCGACTTGGGCCCTATATTTCACGCTTGCGAAGTGCCAGGAGGCCCAATCCCACGGCCACGAGGCCCAGTCCGGGGCCAGGGACATCGTACCAGGGTGCCGTGGCCTCCTCGTAGGCAGCCGCATCCAGGACCTCGAAGTCCTCTTGCACGGTAAACAGCAGATCGCCAGTGTCCACTTGGATGGAGGCTGTCTGGAGACCCATTTGCGTGGGCGTGATGACGTGGCTTCGCAGGATGTCGGCGCCGGCGGCGAGATCCACTTGCGTCGTGGACAGGACGGGGCCGGCGAACTGAATTTCGAGGTCGGCGAGGATGCTGAATCCGGCGTCGCGTTGGGGGTGCGGGTGGCTCAGCAGGGCATCCAGGTTTGCCGCGCGGCCGATGCCGAGCGTGGGCGCGTCAAGGTCCACGTCGATGCCTCGAATGCCTGCAACGTGGCCGGCGTAGCCTCCAAATGCGTCTTGGAAGAAGGCCACGAGGCCGATTTTGGCGTGGCCCGCCTCGCGGGTTGTGATGCCATCGTAGACGCCGCGCCAGACCCGTTCACCTGCAGGTGACAGGACACTGACGCTCAACGGGGCGACGCCATCGGGGCCTTGGGAGATCACGTGCATATCCGCGGGCAGCGGCATGTCGGTGGGCCCGTAGACCGTCACACTGACGGGGCCTTGTTGGCCGGGCTGGGCGAGAATTTCTTCCCAGCCGAAGTCACCGCCGCGGCCCGGGACCAGGAAGTGGATCATTTGGCCGTCCGTGTGGGCGGTGAAGATCAGCAGCGTCGGGTCCGAGGGGACTTGGAATTCATACTCGAAGGTCCCGGCAGATGCCTCGAATTGGCCGACTTCACTGTGCAGCCAGATGGTGGCGGCGTCGGTTGGATCGGTCGGGCCAAGAGGCGTGAGGATGAAGGGATCGGGCACCCCGGGCACGGGCACGCGCACGGTTGGCGGGCCAGCGAGGCCGGAAACGGCCGCCCAGACATCCCAGGTGACGTTGGTGGCCGCCGGGAAGTTGACGGTAGCCATCAGCCCGGACGCAATCGGGTCCAGGGGCAGCCAAATGGAATCGCCGGGGCCGGTTTCCCGGACGTGGGGCACCATGGCCTGCGGAATCTCGATGACGGGCACGTCGAGGCGTTCCAGCCCAAGGCCTGTGGTGGTGAACGTGGCGGTGCCCCGCCCTTCGAGGCGTTCGCCTTGGCGCGCCTCCAGGTCCAGGCGCCAGATCCCGGGCCGCAGCGCTTCGATGGCGTCTTGGCCGCTGTGGGCGCGTTGGCCATCCACGTCGAAGCGCACTTCGAGTGCGTCGTCTTGCGTGACGTAGCCGGAGACCGTGCGGGCGCCGTCCGTGAGGGTGGCGGTGTAGGTCCACGTGGCTTCCGGCCCGTTCGATGCCCGCTGGACATCCAGCTGGACATCGACGTGCAGGCCGAGACTGGCACTCCAGACGCCCAGATCGTCGGCGTAGCTTGCTTCCTGTGGGGTCCGGGTTTTCCAGGTTTCAGGGGCCACGTCGAATTCGATGCTGACGAGGTCCAATTCCAGCACCTGCGCGGAGCCCCCCGGCGCCGTGAGCACCAGGAGGGGGACGATGAGGGCGAGCAGGATGCGGCGCATGGTCAGACGAGGGCTTGTTGGGTCCCGCGCACCGCACGGATGGCGGCGGGAATGTCCTCCGCACCGTAGACGAAGCTGCCGGCGACGGCGACGGTGGCCCCTTCTTTTTCGCAGAGACGCGCGGTTTCCCCGTTGACGCCGCCATCAACCTGGATTTCCAGGGGGCCGAGGCCTTTGGCTTCGCGGGCTTCCTGCACGGCGGCCGCCATCCGGGCAATGCGGCGAATCTTGGGCAAGACTTCCGGCAGGAAGCTTTGGCCACCCCAACCGGGATTGACACTCATGACGAGCACCATGTCCAGGTCCTCGATGACGTAGCGAATCGCCTCTTCACTGGTGCCCGGGTTGAGGCTAACGCCTGCTTTGCAACCCAAGTCATGGATTTGCTGGATGTTGCGGTGCAGGTTTGGGCATGCCTCGGCGTGGACCGTGATACTGTCGGCGCCGGCCTTGGCGAAGGCCTCCACGTGTTCTTCGGGCTTCTCGATCATCAAGTGACAATCGATGAATTTCTCGGTGTGGGGCCGAATGGCTTTGACAATCATCGGCCCGATTGTGATGACCGGGACGAATCGTCCATCCATGACGTCGACGTGGATCCAATCCGCGCCGGCTTCGTCCACTTTCTTGACGTCGGCGCCGAGTTGGGCGAAATCCGCCGAGAGAATGGAAGGGGCGACCTTGAGCACAGGCAGGGGACCTCGAAGCCCTTGATGGGTCTATTCGTACGCCCAGGTGGGCTCGAGGGCGTAGAGGCCAGTCGTCATGTCCGGGATGAACAACGTCTGGCCGTCCTGACTCCACTGCGCCGTCCAGACGTTGGGGACGTCCGCGGACACGAGGGCGCCGATGGGGGCGGTGACGACAGGGCTGTAGAACGGACCGACGGCGATTTGGTCGGGCATGTAGTAAGCCAGCGTGACAGGGTTGGCGGCGCGCTCCGCGGTGCTGATGTCGAAGACCCAGACGCCTGCGTGGTAGTGACCCACCGCGACTTGACCGTCACAGTTGGCGTCGATGTTGTGCAGGCTGAATCGGTAGTTGAGTTGCGGGCTGGGCAAGTCGGCGGCATCCGGCAAGATCCAGTCGCCCACGTAGACCGGGTTCAAGGGGTCCGTGGTGTCCACGATGCCGATGGGGCCGGGGACGCCACCGACGCCGTCTTCACCGGCGCCAATGGTGTAGTGGCGGCCGCCGATGAGGCACGGCAGGGGCGTCTGTTCGTGCCACAGGGGCGCGATGGGGCGCTCGTATTCGCTGGCGTCGACTTGGCTGATGAGTTCAGGGTTGAACGGATCGGCCATGTCCCAGAGGCTCATGCCCATGCTGCCGGTGTAGAGAATCCAGTCGCCCGTGATGGGGTGCTGCTGGACGGCGATGTCGTGGGTTGCCGTGATGTTGTTGCTGGCGACCTTGTATTCGCTGTTCTGGGCGTCGAATTCGGCGACGGTGCCGCTGGCGTTGACGAAGTAGTACTTGCCATCGAGCATGAACGTGAACACGTTGTGCGTGAAGCTCATCGGGAGGTAGCCAACGAAGCGGGGCACGGTGGGCTCCTGGATGTCGTAGATGGCGATGCCGCCGGGGCAGGCCATTTCCGGCAGGGGCAGGGGCGTGCCACCCGTGTTGACGGGAGTGCAGGGGCCACCGCCGGTGACGCTGGGCGTCTCGGCTGCAGGGTCAAGGCCAGTGCAGTCGAAGGCGCCGCTGCCCTGG
>JBMZJT010000049.1:0-10693 GCA_049617695.1 Thermoplasmatota archaeon
TCGGCGGCACCAGTTTCAGTGCCGTCGAGTATCACCGCGCGGTGGGCCAAGGCGACGCAGAGAAGGCCCGCCTTGGCAAGACGTTCTGGGATTGGGGCATTCCCACACCGTACGCCGTCGGCAGCGTCCGCACCGCGTGCCCAGGGCTGCCGATCGTCGCTACAGGTGGCCTACGCACCGGTCTGGATGCCTTGCGCGCCCTGGCATTGGGTGCCGATGTGGCCGGCTACGCAGGCACGATGTTTCGCGCCGCAGCCGACGCCCGAGCCCCCGAAGAACTGGGCTTCCTTCTCGAAGAGTTGAAAACCGGCCTCTTCTTGGCAGGAGCCCGTCGCCCGGCTGAGCTATCGGCCGATTGTTGCTTATGAACCTCGAAGCCGCCCTCCGGCCCTACCTACAACAGTTCTCTGACGAGATGGACAAGTACCTCGTCAAGCGTGAGCTGAAGCCCGATGAACTGTACCAAGCAGTCCGGCACCTTCCCCTGGAAGGCGGCGGAAAACGCCTGCGCCCCATCGTGGCGCTGCTCGCCGCTCAAACCGTCGGCGGCGACTCCAAGAAGGTCATGCCGTACGGCGTCGCCTTGGAGATTCTGCACAACTTCACCCTGATCCACGACGACATCATGGACGAATGCGACACCCGCCGCGGCGTCGAAGCCGTCCACGCCAAGTTCGGGACCAACGTCGGCATCCTCGCCGGCGACACGATGTTCCCCATCGTCTTCGAAACCCTGGGCCGCCTGGACATTGACGATGCGATGTACCGCTCCGTCAGCCAGGACGTCGCCAAGCTGGCCCGCGAAGTCTGCGAAGGCCAGTACTGGGACATGGCCTTCGAGGGCCAGAAGAAGATCGAGGAACTGCAGTACTACCACATGATCGAGCGCAAGACCGCGACGTTCTTCGAAATCGCCATGAAGAATGGCGCGGAGCTCGGCGGCGCCGACCACAACCAGGTCAAGAAGCTCGCCGAATGCGGCCGCCTCATGGGCCTGGCCTTCCAGGTCTGGGACGACTACCTGGGCGTCACTGCCGAAGACGAGGAACTGGGCAAGCCTGCCCGCAGCGACATCCTCAACGGCAAGAAGACGCTCGTCTACGTCTCCACCCACAGCAAGCTCGACCCCTTCGACCGTCGCAAATTCGTCGATCTGTACAAGAAGGCCGACAAGACCGACGCGGAAGTCGATGAATTGGTCAAGTACATGGAGAAGAGCGGCGGCTTGGAGTACACCAAGACGCGCGCCAAGGAATTCAGCAGCTTCGCCAAGGCGACCCTCGCGGATCTCCCCGAGACCGCCGCCAAGCGCCTTCTGCTGATTCTCTGCGACTACGCTTCGAACCGCGGCTTCTAGCTCGTCTTGAGTGCGTTGCCAACCTGCTTGTCCGGATAGCCGGCAGGCCGTGCCTCGATGCCAATGCGTGCATCCGATGCGTCTTGCGTCACGTGCTGGGCGTCGCCGACGACGCAGTCGACCAGTTGGACACCCGCATCAATGCGGACGTCGTCGCCGATCACGCAGCGCGTCAAGCTGGCGCCGGCGCCCACGTGGCAGCGGCTGCCGAGCATCGAATCCGTGACCGTGCCTTCGATGTGGCACTCGGGCCCACTGACAAAGTCGGGGTTCAACGCCGTCGTCGCGGCGCGCAAGCGATCCGGATCGCCGACGTCGACCCACAACTCGTTGAATGCCCAACCATAGAAGCCGGGCTCGAGAAGCTGTGGGAAGATTTCCTTCTCCATGCTGACCATCTGACCCGCCGGAATCAGGTCCAGGACGCTGCGCTCCAGTAGGTACGCGCCGGCATTGATCAAGCGGCTCGGTGCCAATTCCGGGCGCTCGGGTTTCTCCACGAAGCCTCGGATGCGGCGGGAATCGTCCTCATCCAAGGCAACGACGCCGAAGTTGACGACGTCCGCTTGGGCGACCTCCTTCAAGGCGATGGTGCCGACGGCGCCGGTTGCCGCGTGCTGCTGGACCATGGCGTCGAGGTCCATGTTGCTCACAATGTCTCCGTTGAGCACGAAGAACCGCTCGCCCTTCAGATGCGCCTCGCAGTTCTTGACCGCGCCGGCCGTTCCCAGCGGCTCCGATTCACGCACGACGATGTACTCCCGATCCGTGCGCCCCTCGAAGTATGCCTCCAACTCCTCAGCGAGCCAATTGACGGCGACCACGACGCGGTCCACTTGTGGCGGCAAGCGATCGAGCACCCATTCCAGCATCGGGCGCCCCGCAACCGGGAGCAGTGGTTTGGGTCGCGTGTAGGTCAGCGGCCGCAAACGGGTGCCGTAGCCCCCCGCCAAAAGGAGTGCGTCCATGCCGAGGCCATGGTTGCTGCCACTTCAGGCTTGCCAGTCGAGAAGCACGTCACCATCAAATGGGGCGTGCCCAATCGGCTCGCATGCGCTGGATGCTCTTTGCCGCGATTCTCCTGCTTGCCGGCTGTGCCGACGACCCGTCTCTGTTGGAGGAAGCAGAAGCCGCAGAGGCTCGCACCGTGGAAGCAATGGGGCCTGATGGCAGCCTCGCCCGACTCGCCACGACCATGGACATGACCCTCGTCATGGATGGCGAAACCATGCGCATGGACGGCGTGTTTGACATCCTCCTACACGATGGCGACGCGTTCACCCTGGAGATGGCCATGGACCTCGATTCGGAGACCCTCGAAGGCACCCTGACGTGCACCCCGACGGCCCTCATCATTGAAGTCGCTGGCCAAGTGGAAGAATTGGAGAACCCCGGCGGCACGTGCCTCGACGCCGACAGCGCCGACGCGATGTCCTTCCTGAGTGCCTTCGAAGGCGAAGACCTCGGCCTCTCCGGCCTCGACATGATCCCCCAGACGCCGGCCTACACGAGCGTCGAGCGCCAAGGCAGCGCACTCGTCGCCTCCTTTGACCAGGTGACCTCGATTCAAGGCATCCAAATGACCATCGAAGGCACCGCGACGATTCTCTCGGGGCTCGTCCAGAGCAGCACCATGGCGCTCAGCGGCGCCTTCAGCCAAGGTGGATTCGACATGTCCATGGACCTAAGCATGGACACGGTCTACCACTACGGCGAGCGCACGCCCCTCCCGTAGAACCGCTGGCGGCTCCGATGCGCCTTTCAGGCGGTGCCAAGTCCCGCCGCCGTGGACCTGCCCACCGTGGCCCGCCTGGCCTGCCTGCAAAATGCCATCCAGCACGGCGGCCAGTGCCAACCGAAAGGCCTCATGGGTCGCATCATGGGCCAGCACCCGGAGTTCCGCGACGATCCCGGCGCCGTCATGAAAGCCCTCATGGCCGCCGGCGCCGAGGTGAACGCCATGTCGCTCGAGGCGCAACAGGTGGCGCTCGAAGCGGATGCACCCGAACTCCTGGAAACCAAGAAGCAGGAGAAACGCACCGGCCTGAAGCCACTCAAGAATGCAGAGCAAGGCAAGGTGGTCCTGCGCTTTGCTCCCAATCCCAATGGCCCGCTCAGTTTCGGCCACAGCCGCGGCGTCGCCATCATGGCCGAGTACGCCCGCATGTACGATGGCCAAGTGGTCCTGCGCTTCGATGACACCGATCCGCAGGTCAAGCCGCCACTCTACGACCCCTCCAACGGCGTCGATGCGTACCAAATGATCAGCGACGACTACGCCTGGCTCGCCGGGAAACCCGCCGATCGCAGCGTCAAAGCCAGCGACCGCATCGACGTGTACCACGACCACGCCCGCCAACTCATCGAAGCCGGCGGCGCCTACGTGTGCACGTGCGACGCCGAGGCCTGGCGCGACATGAAGAACCAAGGCCACCCGTGTCCCCACCGCGACATCGACGCGGCCGCCCACTTGGAAGCCTTTGAGCAAATGGTTGCAGGCGACTTTGCCCAAGGCAGCGCCGTCCTGCGCGTCAAGACGGACATTCAACACAAGGATCCTGCCCTGCGCGACTGGACCGCCTTCCGCATCGTCGCCGCCGACGCCATCCATCCCCGGGAAGCCGCCGGCGAAATCGGCCACCACGTCTGTTGGCCCCTTCTGGACTTCGAATCCGCCGTCGAAGACCACTTGCAAGGCGTGACGCACATCATTCGCGGCAAGGACCTGATGGACTCGACGCGCAAGCAGCACTTCCTCTACGAACACATGGGCTGGGACTACCCCGAGACCGTGTATTGGGGTCGCGTCCGCATGGATGCCTTTGGCAAATTCAGCACCAGTGGCATGCGCAAAGGCATCGAATCGGGCACCTACCAAGGCTGGGATGACCCCCGCCTTCCGACGCTGGCGGCCCTGCGCCGTCGCGGCTTCACGGCCCAAGGCCTGCGCACCTTCTGGATTGATCTTGGCATCAGTGAGAAGGACATCGCGGTCAGCATGGAGAACGTCGAAGCGCCCAACAAGGCCCTGCTCGACGACGATGCGCCGCGGTACTTCTTCGTGCCCGACCCGAAGACCATCAGCGTCACCGACGTCGCCGGCCGCGAAGCGCATCCGCTGCTTCACCCCAACCACGCAGACCGCGGCACGCGGACCTTGACGGCGACCGGCACCGTCCACATTCCGAGCGCCGATGTGGCCCCCCAAGTGCGCCTCAAGGACCTTGGCAACATCGTCATCGCCGCCGGCACCGCCTTTTGGGGTGGCGAAACCCTGGATCGCTCCGTGCCCATCATTCAATGGCTTCCCCACGACCAAGCGGCGCCCTTCACGATTCTCGTGCCCGACGGCGAAGGCCTGCAAGTTGTCGAAGGATACGTCGAGCCTGCCGCATTGGAGCATGTGGGCAAGATCGTGCAATTCGAGCGCTTTGGCCTCGTCAAACTGGAAAGCCGCACCCAAGGCGTCTGGTTGCACGCGTAAGTGCCAGATTCCAACGTCCTGCCGACAAACCTTAACCCTCGCTTCCTGGCTGGAGCGTTGATGAAAGGCATCGCCATCCTGGCGGTCCTGTGTCTTGCCTTGGCGGGATGCGGCGGCAAGGACAAGATGAGCAAGGCAGACATGGCCGAAGTCGTGGACGACGCGCTTGCCAATCTCGAAGCGGAACTCGGCCCCGGCGGACGCATCGCTGGCGGCGAACTCAAGATCCCAGTCGATGCCGGATTCGGCACGCTCACCGTTCCACTCGCGCTGGAAATTGGCCCCGCCGGCGACATGCGCATCGATGGCGCCTTCGGCTTTGGCAGCAACCGTGCGACCGTGGCCGCGTACTGCAGCCCGGAGCGCCTCGTCATCGTCACCACGGGCCTGGAACAATACGACCAGGAAGACTTCAGCCTCGAAATGCGCAACCTTCCCGGCACCTGCACGCGGCTCGAGGGCGGTACGGACTTGCTTGGCGACTTTGGCGGCGTGAATGCCCTCGTGGCTGGCGGCGACCGTCTCGACCTGCAAGACGTGCGCAAGACGGACGGCGTCATCACGGCCACGTACCTGGACCGCGCCACCGAGTCCACCATCACGGTGGATGTGGATGACGGCGTGCAGGTCATCCGCGCCGAAGCCGAAGAAGGCGCCTTGACCATCACGTTCGAATATGGCAGCCGGAGCGCCATCACAGCGCCCGTTGCAGACGAACAGGTTGCAGCCCCGGTCCTATGGAGCCTCCAAAAGGGATCGAGTGCCGGCGATCCGGGCATTGTCACCATTGAAGCTGGCGAAGTGGCCCTATCCGAGTACCATGTCCGCGCCTATCCCAATGCGGCGGTTCCATGCCGCGGCGGCCAGGCGCCCCTGGTCGAATTCGACTTGAGTCGGGGCCTGCGCCAGACGCGTGACGGATTCGACATGGATGTGCGCGACGACGGCGACGGAATCCTCGACGCCGGGGACCGCATCTTCCTGGAACACCCGGATCGCTTCGAAGAAGGCTGGCCGTACCACGTGGAAATCTGGGATGGCTGGAGCGACAGCAGCGCCGATCCGGTCTGCACCATTCCGGGTCCTGCGCCGGTGGCGATGCTCGCGCTGCTCGGTCTCTTGGTCTGGGTGCGCCGCCGCGCTTAGGTCCAAGCCGCTTCGAGGTGGGGGCGCAGAGCGGCATAGCCCGCCTCCGCCGTCGCCTTGTCTGTCGTCTTCAGCAGCACCTTGCCCGTGCTGTAGACCGTGGACTCCACGCCCTTGCGCACCAACAGCAAGACGCGGGCATCCAAGGCAATCTCGAAACCGTCCGCCGCTAGCTCGTCCTTCAGGCGCGCCATGTCCACGCGTCGCGTCCGCTCCGGTGTGGCGATGAAGCCAGCAGATGTGGAGCAGGGACGCAGCAGGGCCATGCCGGTGAATTGTCTCAGCCGTCCCCCTTCTTAACGGGCGCCCCCGTGGGCCGTCCTGTGAAAGCGGTCTGTCTCCTGTCAGGCGGCATCGACAGCCCCGTCGCGGCACAGATGCTGCTGCGCCAAGGCGTCGAATTGGAAGCACTCCACTGCAGCTTCGAACCCATCACGGGACCGGAGAGCGTCGAGAAGGCCAAGGATTTGGCACGCCTCTTGGGATTCAAGCGACTGCACATCGTCCAAATTGGCGAGGTGCTCGGGCGCATTCCCGCAGACCGTGATGCACACCGCTACTACTTCGTCCTGCAAAAGCGGATGTTCTACCGCATTGCAAGCCAATTGGCCAAGGAGGTTGATGCCCAAGTCATCGCCACCGGCGAAAATCTGGGACAAGTGAGCAGCCAGACCCTGCGCAATTTGACGACCCTGGAATCCGCCAGCGCCTATCCCGTCGTGCGCCCCCTGTTGGGTTTGGACAAGGTCGACATCATTCGTTTGGCAACCGCTTGGGGCACCTATGAAACGAGCCTCGGTCCGGAGCTGTGCGACCTTCTTGGGCCCAGCAAACCGGCGACGCAGAGCGAATTGGAGCCCGTGGTCGCCTTCGAAGAGAAGCTCGATCTGGCGCAGAGCTTGCCACGCATCGTCGTGGACCTGTGAAACCATAGATTCCTGAGCAAAGGTTCCTGGCCCGCTGCGAAGCATGCCTGGCATGCACGAAGCCTTGGACACGGTCTGGGACTCGGAAGGATTCCTCGAATCGATGACCCAGAAGGGCGAATTGCTGCGCCAAGGCCACGCAGCAGGTCTCGAAGCAGCCGAGCCCATAGAAGCCGCGGGCCTTGCCTTTGTCGGCATGGGCTTCAGCGGCATCGCCGGTGATTTGGTCATGGATGCCCTGGGTCGCGCCAGCCCCTGGCCCATGATGAGCATCAAGCACTACAAGCTGCCACGCCAAGTGCGATCAGATTGGCACGTCCTGGCCATCAGCCACAGCGGCCAAACCGAAGAGACCGTCGCCCTCGTGGAACAGGCACAGCGACGCGGCTGCGCCGTGACGGGATTCAGCACCGGCGGCAAATTGGGCCAACGCGTGGATGTCGTGCCACAACCCGGGCCATTGCAACCCCGCGCCGCAACGGGCCACACGTGGGCCAGCATCCTGGGGTACTTCCAAGGCGCAGGAATCCTGGAGGATGTGCCCATCGATGGCATGCGCCGCGCCGTGGCCGGCGTCGACCGCGCCAACGGGCTCCACGTCCCCTACGAAGACAATGAGGCCTTGCAATGGGCCCATGCCCTGCGCGACAAGGTTCCCATGATCTACAGCACGCCTGCGTTTGCGTCCATGGGTCGCGCCTTCCGGGGGCTCCTGAACGAGAATGCAAAGAAGCTCGCCTTCGACCTCGTCCTGCCCGAAGCCAACCACAACGACCTGACGGCTTGGGGCGACCCGAACCGGGCGCAATTCGCCGCCGTGTGCCTGCACCACGCGGAGCAACATCCCCAACTCGCCAAACGCATTCGGTACATGCGCCAACGCTACGCCGAATGGCACGTGCCCTGGCATGATCACATGGCTCCACCGATTCATACCCTCGACGACCATCTCATCGAGCAGGCGCGGGCTTGGCAATTCCTGGAATACGTGAGCATCTACACGGCCCTGCTGCGCTACCAAGATCCTGCCGACATCACGGAAATCAAGGCGCTCAAAGCGGCCCTTGCTGACTAGCGGCGTTCGCGGCTGGCGCCCCGAGACACGCGCAAGCGCTCCAAGAGACGCACGCCCTTGACCAAACCCAAAACCGCGACGCCACGAGCCGTCGCAACGGGGCCAAAACCATGTTGCTGCCGGCGGCTGCGAATCAAGTCCCAAGGGACGTGCAGCCCTTCGCGAAGGCGTTGCCCCGTCGTCGTGGGCCTTGTGTCGGCTTCGCCGCCTTCGAGGCGACGCATTTTACGCAGCAGGGGTCCCAGTTGTTGGCGCGCGGGATGCAGGACGATGGCGTCGGGGGCCCAGGCGATCTCGTGGCCGGCGGCCTGCGCCCGCTGGCCAAATTCTCGATCCCCGATGCTGGCCACTGGAGAGAACATGCCCACATCGTCGAAGACCTCGCGGCGCACGGCGAGATTGGCCGTGATGCCAAAGCCAGCGGCATGATTTGCTTCCTGGGTGAAGGCAAACAGGCAATCGTAGATGGCCGCGGCGCTGCGCCGGCCTTCGATGAACAAAGGAACCGGCCCGGTGGCCCGGGGGGTGTCGTCGAGGGCTTGGTCGAGGGCTGCCAGCCAGCCCGGCTCCGGCACACAATCGGCGTCCGTGAAGATGAGGCGGCTGGTCGTGGCCGCGGCGATGCCCGCGTTGCGCGCTGCGTAGCTTCCCGGCGTGGTTTCATGGATGAGGCGCACATGGCCCGGGATTGGGGGTGGCGTGCGACTGCCATTGTCGACGACGATGACCTCGAAGTCTTCCTGCGGCAGGGTCTGCTGCTCCAGGGCGCGCAGGCACACGGCAAGGCGGCCGTCGTCCTCGAAGACCGGGATGATGACCGACAACCGCGCCACGTGTGGACGAGTGGCCCGTTGAACTTCAGCGTCGCGGTGCGCCGCCAAAGCAAAGGCGCGTCCGTTCCACGGCGCGCACCCAGCGCAGGCCTTGCAAAACCCAGCCAATCAAGACGACGTCGCGCCAACGAGGTGCCGTGCCGTCGCGCTTGAGGCTGACGAGGAACCGCACCGGCGGAATCGGCCACAGGAGCCATTTCTGGACAAGTGCCCGCCACCGTCGTCCGGGGCTGTCGCGCACGAAGTCGCCGCCTTCCAGGCGTCGGTATTTGCTGGCCAATTCACTGAACCTGCGCCTCGCGGGGTGGCGCACGATGGCTTGTGGTTCGTAACGGAAGCCAAAACCAGCGTTCTGGGCGCGGAGGCAGAAATCCTTGTCGCCGCTGCTACGCAGGCGAGCGTCGAAGCCGCCCAACGCATCGATGACCGTGCGCGTTGTTGCCAGATTCGCCGTGACGCCGTAGCCTTCCTCGGCGTATCGTTGGATTGGAAAGCCCCGCAGCACATCGTATCGCTCCGTCCAGGTGGCCTTGCTGCCGGCAGGTTCGTTGCGGACGTCGCCGACCACGACTTCGTCCTGGATGCCTGCCGTCAAGTGTTCCAGCCAGTTGGGGTGTGGACGACAATCAGCGTCCGTGAATGCGATGATTCGCGTGGTGGCTTCCTGGAGGCCGCGATTGCGGGCGGCGTAGCTCCCAGGCGTGGATTCATGGACCAACGTGGCGCCGTGGGTCTCGCAAATGGCATCGGGGGAATCGTCACTGCCGTTGTCCACGACGACAACCTCGCAGGGCACCGTTTGGGCATCCAGCGCACGCAGGCAATCGCGCAGGCGGCCGTCGTTGTACGTCGGAACGATGACCGTGATTTGAGCCGTCACAGGCGGTGGCCTTCGGTCTTGTAATGATGCAGCAGTTCTGGCGGGAACTGGTCCTTGGGAATGAATCCGTTGGCCTGCCACGCTTCCACGTTGGCGATGCTGGCATCAATTTCCGTGGTGTCGAGCCCGAGGTGGGCTGCGATGGCGCGGTTGTTTCGCAGGTTGGGCAACGTCACGGTTCGGATCATCATTTCTTGGTACGGCGTCATGGCGTACACTTGCACGGGATCCATGGTGGCGACGCTGGCCCGTTTGGCCCGGAACAAGCCCAAGACCTCGACGTAGAGGTAACCCCAGGCAAGGATGGCGCCCAGAATGAGAACGAAGAGCAGGGCGATGCCGTAGTAGGTGTTGAAGCCTCGCCAGGCGATGTAGCCAAACGCAACCAGGGTCAGCGTCATGGCCTGCATCAGAATCTGGATGGGGGCGCCGGCTTCCTGGGTGTGGGCGAGCATCCGCATCAGACGCTTGCGGGTCTTCATGGGGTGGCTCAGGCGGCTTGGCCCGATAAAGGTGCCAATGCGCGCACCTGCCTCCACATCTCCTGGGTGGCGGCCACTCGCCGGGCATGTCCGGGGGCCAGCGGGTGCGGGGCTTGGCGCGCATCGAGGGCTTGGCGCCAACTGGTCGGCTTCATGTCGCGAATCAGCAGATCAGGTGCCTCGAATTCCTCGAACAACGCCTCGTACTTGTGGCTCCAACCGGTGCCGACGGCCGGAATGCCTGCATCGAGGGCCGCGACGAGGGCATGGTAGCGACTGGCGATCACGCCGCCGGCGCCTTGGATCCATGCCTTGGCCTGCAACGGGTCGGTGGCGACGACGATGTCCAGGTCGCGGCCGCTGGCGACGACGAGTTCCTCCGCCAGTACGCGATCGGCGCCGTCCTCGTGGACCATGACGACTGGATCCGCCAGGTCTCGCAGCAGCTCCGTCATGCGTTCTCGGTAGGTCGCGCCGTCAACTTGTTCGAGCATGCGCACATTCGGCACG
>JBMZJT010000050.1:0-2774 GCA_049617695.1 Thermoplasmatota archaeon
GAGGCAACCCTAAAGCGCCTCGTGCACGAAGATGGCTTCGCCGTGGCAGCGGCGACCGTTCCTGACGCAAGCCAATATGGAGCCCTCGAAGTCGAGGATGGACGCGTCACGGGCATTCACGAGAAGAGCCCGAATCCGCCATCCGACCTCGTCAACACCGGCATGTACCGGGTTCCGGCGGACGTCTTGCAAGCGACTGGGGATCTCCATCCCTCGCCGCGTGGCGAACTCGAATTCACCGACTTGCTGCCCGGCGCCGCCGTCGTGCCCGCGTCTGGATGGTTCGACATCGGCACGCCGTGGCAATACCTGAGCGCCCACGAGGCCATGCTGGACGAACCCGCCGAGGGAGTCATCCACGGCGAAGGCGTCGTGGAAGATGGCGTCATCCTGAGAGGTACCCTCCATGTGGAAGCGGGCGCCGTCGTCAAGTCTGGCACCTACATCGAAGGCACGGTCCACATTGCCGCCGGTGCCGTCGTCGGACCCAATGCATACCTACGAGGTCCTGTCCAAATTGGACGAGAGTGCAAAGTGGGGGCGTTCTGCGAAATCAAGAACAGCATCTTGCTTGCAGGTGCCAAGGCGCCGCATCACAACTACGTCGGCGACAGTGTGTTGGGGCATGCCTGCAATTTGGGCAGTGGCACAAAGTTGGCCAACGTCAAGCATACGCCCAAGACCATTCGCGTCGACTGGGATGGTCAGCTCGTCGATACCGGGCGCCGCAAGTTCGGATCCGTCATCGGCGACCACGCCAAGACGGGCATCAATGCCAGCCTCAACCCCGGGACCGTCCTCGGCGTCGGAGCACTCGTCGGTGCAGGCGCATCCGTGCATGGTTGGATTGGCCCCGGTGAACGAAGACTCTGACCACACCCCTCAAATCACGATGGAGCCGTCGCTTTTCATGGACATCACGACCGACTACGACACCCAGGACTTCCTAGGTGATATTCGACGCAAGCCTGATTTGATTCGAAGCGGCTACGCTGTCGGCATCGAGGCGGCGCATCCCATGGAGGCCACGGGCTTGCTCTTTGCCGGAATGGGTGGTTCCGGGGCAACGGCCAACCTGGTGCGGGATGCATGCACGCGGGCGATGCACATGCCCTTCAGCATTGTCCAACACTATCAGATTCCAAACCACGTCAAGAAATCCTGGCGCGTCTTGGCCCTCAGCTATTCGGGCAACACGGAGGAAGTGCTCTCCGTGGTCCAAGATGCCCGGCGACGCCAAATTCCCGTGACGGCCTTCACGACTGGCGGTGAGTTGCAGGAACACGCCGACGTCATGATTCGTCAGCCGGATGGCTTCCAACCACGGGTCGCCCTGGCTCATCCATGGTTCTCTGTGCTCGGCTACCTGGAAGGGTCCGGCGTGCTCACGGAGAAGGTGCCCGTCGAGGCAGCTGCGCGCGGCGTGGAGGCAATGGATGCGCTGTGTGGCCCCGAGGTGCCGGAAGAGCGCAATGAAGCCAAGCAAGTCGCGCGCCGTCTCGCCGACAAGATCCCTCAGATTTACGCCACGCCGGCGTTCTATGGCGTGGGTGCGTATCTTCGGGCAATGCTCAATGAGAATGCCAAGAAGATTGCCGGCCTGGAATTGATTCCTGAGTGCAACCACAATGATTTGATGGGTTGGGGTAGCGATGAGGCGCGCCACCATTTCACATGCCTGACCTTGAGTCATGGGTTCCAGAATCCGGAGATTCAGAAGCGGATTCAGTTCATGGAGCAGCGCTACATGGATTGGGGCATTGATTGGCATCATCATCAGTTCGATCCAATCGGTGGGTTTGCCAGCCACGTCATCGAGCAGGCCAAGGCCATCCAGTTCGCAGACTACGTGAGCTTCTACGTGGCCATGTTGCGCGGCGTCGATCCTGCGCACATTACCGCGATCACAGCGTTGAAGGAATTCCTGCGCAACCATTGAATCGGTTCAGTCCGTGGTTTGGCTGTGAAGTCCTTGTTGGTCGGCGGCGCCGGCTTCATTGGCAGCAACCTTGCGCATCGCCTCGACGACGTCACCGTCGTGGATTGCCTCCTGACCGGAAGCAAGCACAACGTCCCCGTGGGCGCCGAATTCTTGGAAGGCGACGCCTGCACGCGCTTGGATGATTTGCCCGACGATTTCGACGCCATCTTCCATTTTGGCGGGGCCAGCAGTGCGCCGCTCTTCGATGAGCGGCCAGCCTATGCAAGCGAAGCCGTGACGCTGTTTCAGCATGTGCTGGAGAAGGCGCGGTCCTGTGATGCGCCGGTCGCTTTTGCCAGCACCAGCAGCATGTACAGTGGCTGCCCGAAGCCGTACCGCGAGGACATGGCCGTGGTGCCGACGACGCTGTATGAATTCAGCAAGCTCAGCATGGAGCACCTCGCCCGGGCCTACAGTGCTCGGTACGGCTTGGACATCACGGCGTTTCGATTCTTCAGCGTCTACGGGCCCCGGGAACAAGGCAAAGGTCGATTCGCGAACATTGTGAGTCAATTCTTGTGGTGCCTACGCGCCGGCATTGCGCCCCTGGTGTATGGCGACGGCAGCCAGACCCGCGATTTCACCCACGTCGACAATTTGCTGGATGCGATCCAACTTGCCTATCCCCAAACCGCGGGTTTCGAGGTGTACAACATCGGCACCGGCGTGGAGCACACGTTCAATGACGTGCTGGAGAAATTGGCGGCGGCGACTGCCATCGAAGCCCCTGCGCAGTACATCGACAATCCGATCGCCAATTACGTCCAGGAAACCCAAGCGGATTTCAGCAAGC
>JBMZJT010000050.1:2784-6073 GCA_049617695.1 Thermoplasmatota archaeon
CATCGATCAACTCGTCAAGGCGCACGAGCCGCTTCGCGAGGAAACCGTGGATGCGATGCGACGCGCGCATGCGGTGCCGGCGTGAGCTTGACGTACTGGGAGGCCATTCTCTTGGGTCTGATTCAAGGCCTCACGGAATGGCTACCCGTCAGTAGCAGCGGCCATTTGCAGATCGGTCGCGCTGTACTGGGTCTTGAAGCGGACACGTGGTACGATTTGCTCCTGCACGTGGGCACCCTGGTTGTCATCGTCGTCGTGTTCTGGCGGCGCATCCTGCAACTCGTGGGCGCGGCATTTGGCCCACGGAGTCCTGAGAAGCGCTTTGCTTGGGGCTTGGTCATGGGCAGCGTGCCCATTGCGGTCACGGGCTTTCTGCTGGCTGACGTCGTCGAACGGGCATTCGAACATTTGACGGCCGTCGGCGCCGCGCTCATCTTCACGGCCTACTTCCTCCATTCGACGCGGGATCTCGATGGCAGCCCCAATTTGACGCCGAACCGTGCATGGTCCATTGGCCTGTGGCAAGTCTTGGCGCTCCTACCCGGCGTCAGTCGCAGTGGTGCCACCATCGCGGGCGGCCTCCATGCCGGTCTCGACCGGGAAACTGCGGCGGACTTTGGTTTTCTTCTGGCCATTCCGGCCCTCGTTGGCGCCACGTTGTTCAAAGCGACCGATGCGGCCGGCGCGGCTGTCACGGGGCCCATGATTGTCGGCATTCTGGTCAGCCTAGCGACAGGCTACGCGACGCTGCGCTGGTTGCGGGGCTTCGTGGGTCGCCGCGGCGTGCATGCGTTTGCGCCGTACTGTCTCGTACTTGGCCTCGCAGTCCTGTTGATGACGTTCTTCTCATGACGTTGGCTAAATAGCGACGGCCAAGTCGCGCCCCATGAACATCACCGTCCTGGGCACCGGCTACGTCGGCCTGGTGACCGGCACTTGCTTGGCAGATTTGGGCCACGACGTGACCTGCGTGGACATTGATCCGGAGCGCATCCAACGACTGCACGCAGGCGAGATGCCGATCTACGAACCCGGGCTGGATGATGTGGTTGCGCGCAACGTCGAAGCCGAGCGGCTGGCCTTTGCAAACGACGACGCATCCGTCCCGGGTGCCGACGTCATCTTCATCGCCGTCGGTACGCCGCAGGGGCCCGACGGCGCGGCCAATCTCTCCTTTTTGGAAGCCGCCGTGGACGGTCTTGCAGCCACTGCCGCGCGCGACGCGATTGTCGTGATTCGCAGCACGGTCCCACCTGGAACCGGTGACCGAATGCAGGCACGCCTCGAGGCTGCCGGCAGCACTGCGACCGTGGTCAATGCGCCCGAATTCTTGGCCGAAGGCACCGCTTTGAAGGACTTCATGCAGCCCGACCGGCTTGTGTTTGGCGGGCCCGAAGAAGCGACCCGCATTGTGAGCAACCTGTTTGTGGGCCTCCCCATGGAAGCGCCTCGCATCCGCACCGACCGCTGCACCGCAGAACTGGCCAAGTACGCCAGCAACACCTTCCTGGCGGCCCGCGTGAGCCTGATCAACGAAATGGCCAATCTCTGCGATACCGTGGGCGGCGACGTGTCCACGCTCGCCCACATCGTCGGCCTCGACAACCGCATTGGAAGCAAATTCCTGCGCGCCGGCATTGGCTATGGTGGGAGCTGCTTCCCGAAGGACGTCCAGGCGCTTGCGGCCGTTGCAAGGCAACATGGCGTGGACGTTCCTGTCGCCCAAGCCGCGGAGGTCACCAATCAGTCCCAATGGCGCCGGGCCGTCGCCAAACTCGAAACCGGCCTGGGTGGCCTCGCGGGCAAGCGGATTGCCGTGTGGGGCATCGCGTTCAAACCCGGAACGGATGACCTGCGCGAAGCTCCGGGCATCAAAATCATGCAGGCCCTCGTCGATGCAGGCGCGACCGTCGTCGCCCACGATCCGGTCGCCAAGATTCCGGAAGGCCTCGTCACCCAAGTCGATGACGCGCTCGCGTGCCTCAACGGCGCGCATGCACTGCTGCATGCAACCGAATGGCCAGAATACGCGGCCATCGATCCAGCCCTCGTGAAGCAGGCAATGGCTGGCGATCTCGTCGTGGATGGCCGCAACACGCTCGACGCTGCATCCTACGCGGCTGCTGGCATGCGCTTCGTGAGCATGGGCGCCAGAGTTCCCGTGACCGAGGTGGCCTGATGCGTGCCGTCATTCCCGCCGGTGGCTTTGGAACTCGCATGTTGCCTGCCACGAAATCGATGCCCAAGGAGATGCTGCCCGTCGTCGACAAGCCGACGATCCAGTACGTCATTGAGGAGGCCCGCGACGCCGGCATCGAGGACATCTGCATCATCACCGGCCGCACCAAGCGCGGCATCGAAGACCACTTCGACAAGGCGCCGGAATTGGAGCATTTTCTCGAAGAGAAGGGCAAGACGGCGGTGCTGGAGGGGCTGCAACGGACCCGCAACATGGGGAACCTGATCTACGTCCGCCAAGATTGGCCTCAGGGCCTCGGGCACGCCGTGTTGCAGGCAGCGCCTGTGGTCGAACAGGGCCCCTTTGCGGTGCTCCTCGGTGATGACATCATCGTGGGCGGAAAACCCGTGACGCGACAACTCATTGAAGCCCACGAACGCACCGGCAAGACGGTCATCGCCGTGCAGCGCGTCCCGGAGGCGGATGTGTCCAAGTACGGTGTCGTCGCCATTGAACCCGGCGCGGACGGCCTCCACGAAGTCACCAAGATCGTGGAGAAGCCCGCCGTGGAGGATGCGCCCAGCAACCTCGCCGTTATCGGTCGCTACGTGTTCACCCCGGACATCATCGCCAAACTGCGCGAAACCGGCATCGGCGTCGGCGGCGAAATCCAGTTGACGGACGCGATTGCGAAGCAGGTCGAGGAAGGCAACGTCATGTGCCTCGAATTTGAGGGCCGTCGGTTCGACGTGGGTGCCGTCACGGGCTGGCTGGAGGCCAATGTCGCCTTGGCCTTGGAAGGGCCCAATGCATCGGAGGTCCGGGAGATCTTGGAGCGCGAGCTGGCACGGTCCAAATAGATTCGAGGACCTCCTAACAAGGCTTAGTCCATCACAGTTGGATTAGGGCCTCGTGGATGATACTGAGGACCTCCTGTTGCAATTCGACGTCCTATGCTGGGAAGCCGTTCAATGCATTGAGGATGAACGACGAGCGCACCTGATGGAACGATTGCGCAAGTTGGACAACTTGAATCCGCACTGCCGAGGTCGGCGAACTGAAGTCCTCGGCACGGGGCCGCGAGGCCAAATGCTACACGCTGATTCCCTG
>JBMZJT010000050.1:6083-10376 GCA_049617695.1 Thermoplasmatota archaeon
CCAACGTGGTGATCGATGCGCTTCTCAACGACCGCGCCGTCTTCGCTGCGTCACCTTGGGTTAGTTGGAACATGACATTCCGTCAAGAAATCAGCGGCAAGCACGCCTAGCGGAGACGACCCGGCAAGTCGTGATGAGAGCGTATGCTCGCAGCCGAGCTACCGGTGAAGATGTCAAGGAAGACGCAAGCCGGTTTTCCCTAGCGGACAGGCAGCGTTTACCCCATAGCTTTAAACGGCAAGTCTCAGGGAACCGAGGGCCGTGCATAGCCTGCATGGTGATTGGCATCCGCCCGTCCAAAGTTGCAGGCTGCAGCAAGGCGCAATGCGCGGGTCGCGGAGGATTCTGTGGCCCTAGCGCAACCCAGCCTGGAGGCCTTTGGAGACATGGGGGGTCCGCCAAATCAAACTGCAACAGGGGCGCCCCGACACCCGGCGCCACGGGCACCGGCGCAAGAGATCCTCGGGGAACTAGGGGTTGGGCGTCCTCGAAATCAGGTGCCCGATCGAATCCTCCACACTCGTAGAGGCACCGTACCGATTCATGAAACCGTGGATATCAACGGCATCAGGTTGGCCCTAGAGATGGCTCCGGCCGAATTCACGACGCGTGATGGTGGGGTGGTTCTACACTTTGAGGATGGCGTGGCAACCACGCTCAAAGACAACCACATCGACTGCAATTGCGATGAGTTCAAGGCGAATGGCCATTGCGAACATGCCACCGCCTGCGCCGTGCTGATGGTCAACCGTTGGCATTCGAGAGATTTGCCCGAATTGGACGCCGCGCAGCCGCCCACTTGTGCAACCTGTGGCGCTCCAATGAAAGGGCCTTGGAAGCGCAACGAATGGGGTGCTCTTCCCACTCAGGGCGGGGTCTGTACGAGTGACGCGTGCCTTGCTCCCGGAGGGCGTCCCGTTCGAACTTCTGCACGTGGAGAATTCTCTCATTGCCAAGTTGATGCGTGGTTGGCAATCGATTGCTTTCAGCGATGGATTGAATGTGGTTCCTTTCGCGCCGTCGCGAGGGCATTGCAGAACATTGACGTGTCCGTCAAGCACCAATCCGTTGCCAATTGGGTTCGGAATGTTTGCGCATCGCTACGTGCAATCGAAGCGCGCTACCCCATCCAAGCACCCATCCTCGGCTTTGATGATACAGAGTTGCCTAGGCACAAGGATTTCGGCAAGTGCATGGCAGTTCCACTCCAAGATATCCTGACAGGAAGATGGCTCCTCATCCATCTGCATGCATCGTACAAATGGAGCAACTATGTCCAAATCGTCAGGTCCATTCTCGAGGCTTTCCCCCAAGGTGCGCTCCTCGTCACCGATGCCCATCCATCCTACGCGCGAGCCTTGCGGGAATTAGACAACCCGAACTCACCGACAGTTAAGCAGTTGCAAGTCAATATCGGGGCCAACAACCGTGACTCCCATGGGGCACACTTTCGTGTCACGCACCAAATTGAGCGGGCTAATGGACACCTGAAACAAGAGTATGCACTCGAGAATGTGGCCCGGTACCGTCCCGACAATTTGGATTTGTATCTGGAGGCAATCAGGCTGCATCACAACTTCTTGGCCAACGGCTGGGAACGCAGATACCCCGGCCTAGAAGAGGTTCTAGCAACGTACAACGGCGGCCATGGCGAACGGCTCCTACTCTATGCGGGGGCGCTGGCAACCGGAGTATGGCCCAATTCTGCGGGAGTGGGGGTGAGGCCTGTCGCGACCAAACTAGCAGATTTTGGGGACTCGCAAGAAGATCCTGTCGCGGCGACCGCGTCCGGCTGAGACCGAAGCCCTTTCAGGCGGTCCACGGACTCGACACGTGTTGGACGGTCTCAGTTCGCTGCGTTCCATCTGCTCCGCACCGGGCAAGGTGATTCTGTTTGGCGAGCACGCTGTCGTGTATGGCCACCCGGCTATCGCGGCGGTCACCGACCAACGCACCTTCGTCGAAGTCGATTGCTGTGGCACCAAAGTCACGGTCAACGGCTTTCGCATCCATGAACGCTACCACAGTTACCTCCTGAAAGCCGTGGATTTGGTCTGGAAGCGCGAGGATGCGGTTCGCCTCCAAACGGAAGGCGGCGTCCCAAGTGCCAGTGGGACGGGAAGCAGCAGTGCCTTGACGGTCGCTGCGGTCGGGGCGCTGCATCAATTGCAGCAAATGGACGACGTCGCGGCGTTGGCCCAAGATGCCTTTCGCGTGGAGCGTGTCACCCAAGGCGGCGGCAGCCCTACCGATACGACGACGAGCGCAGCCGGCGGCGGCATCGCCATCGCGGGCAACCCCCCCAAGATTGGGGAAGCGCTCTGGGATCTGACGTGGGAAGATGCCCAATGGTTCGTGGAGCGCGTCGATCTGCCCGAATTGACCGTCGTCGTGGGCAACAGCGGCGTCAAAGGCCGCACCGATGAGCAAGTCGCCAAGGTCGCCCACGCCGTCAAGAAGAATCCCCTGGTCCGTGACACCCTCAAGGAAATCGGACAAATCAGTCGCGACGCCGTGCCGGCTTTGGAAGGCAACGACTGGGAAGCCATTGGCCGCTACATGGACCAGGCCCACGGTTGCATGCACACCATTGGCGTGAACCACGAGGCCGTGCAGCGTCTCGTCGATGCCGTGCGCGCCGTTCCCGGAACCTATGGCGCAAAGATCACCGGAGCTGGTGGTGGCGGCAGCATGGTGGCCCTCACGGACAAGCCGGCTCGGGCAGCCAAAGCCATCGAAGAAGCCGGTGGCACTCCTTATGCCGTCAAACTTGGCGGCCCCGGCGTCCAGTGGCATGACCAGATGCCGCCTCACATCCCGTAGGCGCGACGGTCTTCTACAAGGACACCATCCACGGTGCCATGGTGCGCCCGGTTCTGCTCAAACTCGGCGGTAGCGTCATCACCGACAAGGCAGCCGTGGCGAAGTTCAAACGACCCGCCACGAAGCGATTGCTTGGCGAATTGAAGCGAAGCGGCGTGCCCGCCGTGTTGTTCCATGGAAGTGGCAGCTACGGCCATCCGCCGGCCAGGGAACACGGCGCCGGCAAGAGGCCGTTGAAGCCCGATGGTGTGAGTGCCATTCTCTCCGCCGCCAACTTGCTCCACGCGGAAGTGTGTGCGGTCGCGGCGGACGCTGGGCTCAAGCCGCTCAGCTTCCCGCTGCACCAAACCGTGACCAGCGAACAAGGCCAACTGGAGGATTACCCTGTCCAGCGGCTACAGCGCGCCATCGAGGAAGGACACATGCCTGTGCTCTCCGGAACCTTGGTGCGCGACGACGAACTGGGCTGGCGTGTTGCCTCGGCGGACGAATTGCTGGCGGACTTGGCGCCGGAACTCGATCCGCGCCTCGCCTTGTTCTGCACGGACGTCGATGGCGTGCTGGGTCCGGATGGCGTTCTCGAGCGGGTGACGCCTGCCGTCTTGGACGATTTCTACGACGCCGGTGGCCGGGGCGACGACGTCACAGGCCGCATGGCCGGGAAATTGGAGCGGGCGTTCCAGACGGCCGCGGTTTGTCCCACGTGGATCTTGAACGGCGACGTCCGGGGCCGCTTGCAGGACGTCCTGAAAGGCAAGCCGATTCCTGGCACACGCATCGAAATCGACTAAGGCCCCCACGATGGTCCCCGGTCGTGGCCGACGCCGCCGAGACCGAGCGCCGCAAGGAAGAACACCTCCGGATTCCCCTGGAGCGCGACGTGCAGAGCATCCCGAATCCCTGGGATGCGGTGCGCATGCGGCACGAGCCCCTGCCTGAATTTGACAAGGCGGATGTGGATCTGACCACGGCCTTCCTGGGCCGCGACCTCGCAGCCCCCATCCAAATCACGGGCATGACGGGTGGCGCCCAGAAAGCCAAGGCATTCAACGCTGATCTGGCCGCAGCCGCGGCACGCCACGGTGTCGCCATGGGCGTCGGCAGCCAACGCGCTGCCATTGAGAACCCGGAATTGGCCGACACGTACGGCGTCATCCTCGAACACGACGTGCCCCTGCGCATCGCCAATCTTGGCCTGCCGCAGCTCATTCTCTGGGGCGATGACGCCTTGGAGCACGCGGAAACCGCGATCGAGATGATCGACGCCCATGCCCTCGCCATCCACCTCAACACCCTCCAAGAAGCGGTCCAGCCCGAAGGCGACACGGAGGCCGCGGGCGGCCTCGACGCCATTGGGGCGCTCTGCAAGGACGCCAAGGTCCCCATCGTCGTCAAGGAAACCGGCGCAGGCATCGACGGACGCACCGCCAAGCGCCTCGAATCGGCGGGCGTGGCCGCCATCGACGTTGG
>JBMZJT010000051.1:0-10083 GCA_049617695.1 Thermoplasmatota archaeon
CCGGCGGGGCATCCGCGACTGGCACCTACGCAGCCGCATGGATTGATACGGACGGCAAGCCCCGTGTTGCCGGCAGCGGCTTGTCCAGCCCTGGCTACACCCAGGCATTGAGCAGCACGCCACTACAGTTTGACAACAATCCCATTCACTTCGAAAATCAGGATGTGACGTGGGAAGGCGGCGCCGTCCTGGTCAGCCAAGGCGGCAATCAGGTGGTCACGCGAGATCCAAGCTTCCTCTTGTCCGTCGATGGCACGGATGGCTTCCTCCGCTGGACGGTCATTGTCACCGAAGGGACCGGCGGCGTCGGTGGTGCCGGAAGCGCCGAATTGAAAGTGACCCATGACGCCACCCAAACCATCCTGATGACAGCGGACGCCGCGCAGTTCACGTTGACAAGTGACCGCGCCGACGGCTGGGCGGCCTTCTTCAATGACCAAATCACCTTGGCCGGAACCACAGATGCCTCGGCCAGTGCGGCCGCCGGCCAGGCCACCTTGGATTTGAGCCAAGGCACCGTCACGGAGTGGACCATCGAGCTCCGGATCATCTACGCCTCGATCGCACTCAATTAACTGCGGCCTTTTTTATGGCGGCACCTGGTGGTGTGCGCGTTGGCCATTGAACGTTGCGTCACCGGCATCCCCGAGTTGGATCAAATCCTGCGCGGCGGCATCCCCCGGCAAAACGTCGTCTTGTTGGCCGGCGGCAGTGGCATGGGCAAGACCACCTTGACCATGGAGTTCCTGGCCCACGGCGCCGAGCAAGGCGAACACGGCCTCTTCTTGTCGGTCACGGAACCAGTCCACATCCTCGAGCGTAATGCCCGAGAGTACCTGTTCATGCAGCCCGAATTCCTTGATCAAGGCAAGATTCGCCTCGTCGACTTTCGAGCTGTTACGCAACGCATGGGCATCGAGGCCCACGCGGCTTTTGGCGCCGACGACGCGGCGGCGCTCATCGAAGTCTTCGAGTCCGTCGTCAAGGAATACAACATCAAGCGCCTCGTCGTGGACTCCATCACGGCCATCTGCCAGCGCCTCGAATCCCAGGAACGGATTCGTGACTTCATCTTCCAACTCGGTCTGACGCTCAGCGAGTTGGATTGCACGACCATCTTGACGTCGGAGACCCCGCCGCGGACCCTGAAGTACAGCATCTTCGGCGTTGAAGAGTTCATTTCGGATGGCATCATCTTCCTGTCCGAGATGGAGCGTCACAATGATCTCGTGCGCACGCTTCAGGTCATCAAGATGCGCGGCACAGATCACAGCCGCGCCAAATTCATGATGGATCTCAGCGAGTTCGGCATTTCCCTGGCGCCGCTTCTGAAGAAGTTCAGCGACACCGGGGGACAGCATTGAGCGACGTGCTGGCAAGCACCGGCATCCGCGCTCTAGACATCTTCTTGCGTGGGGGATTGCCGCGCGGCTTCTGCACGCTTCTTCTGGCGCCAAGTGGCAGCGGCTCCGAGATTTTCGCCAAGCAGTTCGCGGCCAATCATGGCACCGAGCAAGGCATCTACGTCTCGACGGATGAGTCGAGTCATGAAATCCAAGCGACGGTGAACGCCGCCCAATGGGACATGAGTGGCGTGCAAATCATTGACTTGCAATCGGATTTCGCCGATGCCATGATGGCAGCCCAGCAAGCAAACTTGGAGCGCAATCCGTCGCGGTTCATGATTGATGAGCCGAGCAAGCCCAAGAAGCGCTTCGACCCGCGATCCCTGATTGAAGGGACCAGCAGCAATGACCTGCTGCGCCGCGACGTGGCCCAAGGTCGCACCAAGACGCCCAAGGAAACCGACACGGACTACCTGGGCCGTTTGATGAATCCCTACGCGAAGATTCGCACGCCGGACCGCATGGTTGTGCACAGCGTCGACTTCTTCCTCAATCTCTACCCCGCTGAGCAAGTGGTCGCCAGTCTGACGGCATTGAAGGCTGCCAATGCCAAAGCCGGCGGGCAGCTGCTGCTCGTGTTGGCCAAGGGCGCCCATGGCCAGCAAATCGAGCGGCGCTTGGAACTGCTGGCTGACTGTCTCATTGAATTGGAGATGCAGCGCAACGGCACCAAGTTCGACCGCTTCTTCATGGTCAAGAAGGTCAAGAACCGCACCACGGGCGTCGGGGTCAGCACCTACGAGATTGACGAAGAAGGCTTCAGCCTGGAAACCCTCGAACGCATCGTCTAGGCCTAGGACCGCGTGATGGATGCCATGGCGCGGGCGACGCTGGCCAGCACGAGGAAGGCGACGCCCGCCAAGATGACTTGGATGTAGACCATCCACGCCTCTGCGGGCATGGGCCAGCGCACGAGCAGGTCAATGCGTTGGGAGACCAGCGAGCCGACCACGACGGCCAGGTAGTACACGGAAATGGCGAGCACCGCCCAGCGCAGGTTGCGGGCCGAACGCCGATAGGCGCCGAAGGCACTCTTCTCGAAGCGCCGGGCATGCAGGAACGCCATCACGGCCAGCGGCAGCGGAGCAAGGAACAACATGACAAGCACCGGGTAGAGAGCAGGAACCACTTCGACGACTTCGACGCTCGTCAGAATCAATTCATAGTTGCCCGGCCCGGACATTTCGATGAGGCGGGCGGGGACCGTGATCTGCGTGAAGCTGTCATGGTATTCGACCTGGACCTTGTCCAAATCAAAGCCCGTCAAGTGTGCGCCGGCGACCGTGGCCGACCCTTCAAACAAGGTGCCATCGGGTAGCACGACGGCCACGAATCGAAGGCCCGCTTCGCCGCGGATGCGCAGGGCAGGCAAGGCATCCTCGGCGGGTTGCACGTCGACCTTGATGCGAATCTGTTCTTCCAACCGCGTGCCAAAGCGTTCGTCGGACGACGACAATTCAGCCACCGCCGGGATGTCCGAGAATTCAATGTTCACGCCGTCCAGGGTGGCTTCGTAGGCGACACCACCGGCAGCCGGCGTGATGTCATCCAAGACAACGGGGCCACGGTCTTCGAAGTACCAAGTAAAGCGAACGCGTTCGACGCCAAAGGGCACCAGGATGGCATCCAGGTCGAAGAATTGAGGATCCGTGCTGAGGCGGTCCGGTGCCCGCATGGGAATGACGTTGAGCAGCCGGCCATCCGCCGTGCTGACGCGGACTTCTTCGATGATGTTGACCGGCACTTCTTCGCTCAGGCGATCCACAATGCGAGCTGACGTGAAGCGGACGTGGATGTGATCAGCGCCGGCAGGCACGTCCAATTCGATGGACGCCGTACCGCAGGCGGTTTCTCGATAGGGGCCGCCGGCGACCGTGCCACCAAGCGTGTCGCCTTCGGTGAAGCGCAGCGCGTCGCCTTCCGTGACCCAGGCACCACCCCCGCACCCGACGGTGGTCGTGAAGTCCGGCGCGGTTGGCGTGTGGAATTCGTCAAAGCCGACAAACTGGACGTCGTCGGTGCCCGCTTGAACCGGCACGAGGACCAAGAGCAAGAGCGGAAGGAAGCGCCACTTCATGCGACCTCCACCGCCTCGTCGACGAATCCTTCGACGGCTTGGCGCAGCGCCTGACCCTGTGCGTTGTCGGCGACGATGAAGTCCCCTGAGACATCCAATGCGCGCAATCGGTTGGCCAAGTAGTGACTGAATTCCTGCACGGGCCCAATGCCATTGTACAGGGCCAAGGCGTTCAGGCTGTCCACCACGACGTGGGCATTGGGATGGCGGCGGGCCAATTGTTCGACGCGCATGGCGATCATTTCCAGCATCGTCGGCGATTGGAGGAACATCACGCCGTCTTGGCGCGCCTGATTGACCATGCCATTGGCGCCGCTGATGGCGTCCACTGCGAACATGCCCGTGGCGTCCTCAAGTCGCTTGGCCATCACGGACCAAGGACGGTCGGCCGTGACGTAAATCACGAACGCTCCTGTGGCGAGACCCTGCAAGTGCTGGACCACTGCCTGCACAGGCTCCGCTCCACTGGGTACCACCGTCCTGATGGCCATCGCCGATACAAATCGGCGACCGCCTTTGTGTATAAACGCTATCGGCGGACAGAAAAACCCCGTCGTGCCTGGGCAGGCGTGTTGCAATCCGACGGCGATGCCCTGGCTGCATCCCGCACGACCCTCGAATTGATGGCCACCTTGATGGAGTCCAGCTTCGAAGCGGTCGGCGAGGGCACCATCCTGGCGTCGATGCCAGCATACATGGAGCGGTTTGGCCGCGACAACGCCCAATGGATGTCGCAGCGATTCGGCACGGAGCCGCCACGCGGCGCCGGTTCGGCACTCTCTGCGATGAATTTCATCAGTCAAGTCACCGACACGCCTTACGACATGGTCGAAGCAACCCGAGGCCATGCCATCAAGCGGCTCAAGACCTGCGAATTCCGGGATGCCTTCGAGAATCGCGGCGATTTTCCAAAGACGATGATGTGCCTCCTGCATCGGGCAGCCTACCAGGGCTCCGTCAACGGACTCGTGCCCGCGGCCGAGGGGTTTGACGTCCAGATCAAGAGCCGGATCCTGTTTGGCGACGACCACTGCGACTTCGATGTCACGGCTCGGGGCGGCATGGACGTGACCAAGGATGAGGGCAAATTGCCCGAGGAAAAACCGACCCAGGAGGAACAGGCGTGGCTCGCCTATGGATTCTACACATTCCTTCTGACGAGTTTCATCGATTACCTGACCCACCACCTGCCCTCGGATCAAGTGGAGCAAATGATCCGCGAGTGCGGCCGCAAGGTTGGCGCCAAGGTCCAGCATCTCCTGGACCCATTGGGCGTGTTGCCCGAGGACGACGCAGGCAAAGCGCGCACCGTGCTCGAACTCGGGGGCCGACAATTTGGCGACGGCCTCCAAGTGCGGGCCTGCCCGCAGGCCGCACACATCATCGCGACCACGGCGCCCGATGCTCCCGAGCTGCAACAACGCGTTCGAGAAAATGCATGCCGCCTGTGCAAGCACTTCGTTGCTGGTGCCCTGGGCAAGGACGTAGAGCGCGACGGCGCCATCGCCTTGGGCGACGCCCATTGCGGGTTCCGATTGGAGGCGTCGTGAACTGGCAGCCAGGAGAGATTCTTCTCGTCGTCACCGACGGCGGCCGCTACAATGAGGTCGTCCAAGAACTGGCGCAAACCGTGGACGCCCATCCTGGAAGGGGCGTGCTCATCGCGGCGAACCGCCCACATGCCGCCCTGGCATCGGCCCTGAGCCAGAGCCTGGATTACGTTGACTGCATCAGTGGATTGACGGGCTTCATGCCACCCAATCAACCTGGCGTCATCTACATTGAAAGCCCGACCATGCTCGAAAAAGCGGCTTTGCGCGCCGAACAAATGCTTCGCCGCATGGAAGATCCTGCAGGCCTCATCGTGGATTCGCTGTCGACCTTGGCCATGTACAACGATGCCGACACCGTGGCCGAACTCGCACACAACTTGATCACACGGCTGCGAACCCGCAACATCGGCGCCGCACTGATCGTCGTCGACGGCACCGGAGGCGGCCTCATCGACGCCTTGGCCCCCTATTGCGACCGCCAAACCCGCGTGCGCTCCGGCTGAAACACTGAAGAGCACCATATCCCTGGAACCGACGTGGGCGCTGAGGCGATCCTTCAGGCATTGTGGCTGTTTCTGCCCGCATACGTCGCCAACATGAGCCCCGTGTTCAGCGCCAAATTGGTGCCAAAATGGAGCCACCCCATTGATGGCGGACGCAGCCGTCCCGACGGCACCCGATACCTGGGCGACGGCAAAACCTGGCGCGGCCTCGCCGGCGGCGCTCTCGCAGCCGGCCTTGCAGCCCTTGGGATGACGTACATCACGCCTCACTGGAACCTCGTCAGCGCCTTTGATTTCGATGTTGACAACGTCGGCCGCCTGCGCGTGTTCCTGTTTGGCGCCGTGGTCGGCTTCATGGCATTGGCTGGTGACGCCGTCGAGAGCTACTTCAAGCGCAAGAGCGGCCGCGAACGCGGCGCCCCCTGGATTCCCTTCGATCAACTCGATTTCGTCGTCTTTGGCCTGCTCGGCATGCTCCTCGCCGGCGCCTGGGTGGGCTACGATTGGCTGCTGGAGGCCTTGCTTGGCGACTGGCTCATCCTGACGACCTTGATCGTCCTAACGCCAGCCCTTCATCTTTTGATCAACCGCATTGGCTACTGGATGGGACTCAAGGAAGTCCCGTGGTAACATGGATTTGCTCGACGACGACGGCCTGCTTGACCTGCGCCGCCGCGGCGCCTCCAGGCCAGAAGATGTCGTTGCCGACGTCCGCGAGCAATGGCAGACGTTGCCCGACAGCAACGCCGACCTGACCGCATGGAGCGGACAACGGCCAGAAGATGGCAGCTGCTACGCCTGCACCCGCGACGAAAAGCTCCGTTGCCGAAGTTGCCAACGACCCGCCTGTGCAAGCCACTCCTGGGTGATGCTAGGCGTCTGCCGCGAATGCGCCACGGATGAACGCATGTCGCGATTCCACAAACCCCGGGAAACCAGTGAACAGAATTGGCTCGAGGAACCATGAACCGAGAACAATGGATGGGCGTGATGCCGTTTCTCGTCGGCATTGCATCCTTTGCTGGATTGGCGGCCTTCAACGAGGCCCGAGGCTTCGACCTGTGGCGCAATTACGCCTTGAGCGGCTTCTTCCTTGGCGGCGCCACGACCTGGGTGCTGCTTCGGTACGACGTCCGCTTGCCCCACTACATTCAATGGGTCATTGTGGGCGCCCTGTGGACCCATTACGGCGGCGGAAGCCTGGGCAGCCCGGATCCCTACCGCATGGGCCTCTTGGGCATGCATGGCATCAATGGCGCCTACCACCACTTTGACTGGTGGGACCACCTCACTCACGGCGTCGGCATTGGCGCCAGCGCCATGGGCATCGCCTACCTCTTCGAAGTGTACCAAGCCCGCCGCGGCCTCCAATGGAGCGCCAGCCGCGTCTTCTTGCTGACGATGTTGGCCTCGCTGACGGCCGGCGTCGCGGTGGAATTGTACGAGTTCCTGGGCAAGCAAGCGTTCCAAACGATCGACCAGGGTGGCTACGAGAACACCATGCGGGACTTGCACTTCAACCTCATCGGTGCCCTCGTCGGCGCCGGCGTGGCCATCTTCGTCAACCGCACCCAATTTCGCGAACGCATCCTGGCCCGCTGGGTCCACGACGATCCCGTTCCCCACGACGCACCCTGGTGGCGCCAGATGACGCCCCCCATGACGGGCTTCATTTTCTTCACCGCGGTTCCCGCCCTGACGGCCTTGTTCCTGGCGACGCAATTCTTCTCCCAAGCCATTCCGCCAGATGACGGTGGCCTGTACGACCAAGCGCTCTGGACCCTGACCGGAGCCACGGCAGCCGCCCTCGTCGTCGGACCCATGGCCACCCTGATCCACCGGAGGCGCTTGGCATGAACCAGGAAGGCACCGGCTTCCGCTTCTTTGTGTTCCTCATCGGGACTGCCGTCATTGCCGCGATTTTCGCGGGCATCTACTACGCACCCGAGAACCATCAAGCCCGCGTCGAAGGCAGCCCCGCATTCAACCTGGCTCCCGGCGAAGTACGCCAAGATGGCCTTGGCCCCACGCTGCCAGACACACCCATCTCCGTGACCGTCGAAGTGCTCTCCGGCACGGTCGACCTGTACGTCATGGACAAGGAATGGGCCAGCCGCCTCTCGCAAGACTTTGCGCTGTCGCTCCAAGACCCATTCAGCTACTACCGAAGCTGGTCGGCCCAACACGTCAACGACACACACGCATTCACCATCATCTCCGATGGCGAGACATGGCACAGCATCGTGTTTGACAACTCGGACAACTACTACGATGGCGACGCAGCGAGCAATGAAACGGCACGGCTCAAGGTCACGGTGCGGTACATCGAGGATGAAGAACGCAGCCTCATGCTTGGATACATTGCAGCGACGCCCAGCGTCTTGCTCGTCATCGCGACGTTCGCCAGGCAATGGCGACGGCACCGACAGACCCAGAAGAACGCCGATTAATTCTTGGCGTGGCGGCCGCAGAAGCCGCCGTCCTTGGCGCCGTTCTTGCAGCGCTCACCAGACTTCGTGATGGCCCGGCACATGCGCTTGCCCATCTCGAGGGGCTTGTCTTCAGGAGCTTGCGGCGTCGCGGCTTGCTTCGGCTTGGCGGGCTTGGATTCTTGCTGTGGAGCATCCTGCACCGCGGCGGCCTCAGATCCAGCCTCATCATCACCCGAACGCTTGCGGCGACGGCGACGGCGCTTCTTCTTGCCCGGCGCATCGGCTTGATTCGGCTTGCCGCCTTGGCGTGGCGGCGGCGCGAAGCCCTTGGGCGCAGGACCCAACGTGCCATCCTTCTCGGGGTAGAACATGCGCACCTTGGCCGCACCATCGAGGTACTGATCGAAGCCTTCGTGGGCCCGCAGTGTCCGCTCATCGCCCACGAGGACGAAGTGCTTGCGTGCACGGGTTACGGCCACATTCAGCCGACGCTCGTCGCTCAGGAAACCGAGGCGATGGCGAGGATTGCTGCGTACGGAACTGTAGAACACGACGTCCCATTCCCGACCCTGAGCGCCGTCAACGGTGCTGATTTCCACGTCAGGGAGGAACTGCCGCAGCTTCTCGCGTTGTGCCTGATACGGCGTCAAGACCGCCATCGTCCAGCCGCGGTCACGCACTTCATTGCGGTACTTCTCGACAAGATGGCGCAGACAATCGGCCTCGTAGTCGTTGGAAATCGAACCGTTGCGCTGGCGCGGATTCTCTCGCCCCGTGACGTGCTGGAACGCCGCCGCTGGCAGCTCATCAAGCGTTGCCTGCGTGGCGGCGACTTCGGCCGTTTCAATGAGCCCCTCATAGTAGCGCTCATTGCTGAACTTGACAATCTCTTCACGCATGCGGAATTGCGTCTTGAGCATCTGCGTGCGCTCTTTGCCCGTCAAGGTCTCGATGCGCTCGAACAGGGTGACATCCAGGCCAGCTTCCTTCGCGTCAATGGCCACCACGGTCGGGGGCAATTGCAGCGGGTCGCCCGCCAGCACCAAGCGGCGGCCACGCATGACTGCAGCCAAGCTGCTGGGCGCCGTGCTCTGGCCGGCTTCGTCGTGAATGACGTAGTCGAAAACGAACGGACTCATGCCGCCCTTGGGATCGATGTAGCGGAATGCACCGTAATTGGTCGTCGCCACCACGATGCCTTGTTCGGCAGCCCAGCGTACGAAACCGGGTGCATCCATGGGGTCAATGCGAGCCGGTTCAGCCGCAGGATCACGCAGATTCGGCGCGTGACCGATGCGGACCACCGGGGCACCGTTCCGGCGCAGCCCCACGACCATGTTATCGACGGCGGCATTGCTGTCTGCGGTCACCAGAACACTGTGGCCGGCCCGCGATAGGGCGATGGCCAGATGCGTCAACGTGTGCGTCTTGCCGGTACCAGGAGGCCCGTGGACCAAACGCACGCGGCCGCCGCTGAGAACGGATTCAATGGCCTCGCGCTGACTCTCGGTCAGGCCATCCACGGGAAGCTCCTGCATGAGAGGCGCGGCCGGCGCCACCTCGCCCATCAGAGCCGCTCGAATCAGGCCATCCGGCGAGTCATCCTGAGGGTTGCTTGCAGCCAGGCTGCGGCGCGCACCCTGAATGGCCATCGTGTAGGCTTCGAACACCTTGGCGTCGAACACCAGGTTGACCGTCACGTTGTCCGGCAAGCGGTAGGGCGTGCCGTCGGGGCACTCCACCGTGATGCTGCGGGTGCCGAGCTTGCTCACCAAGCCACGACCCAATTCCTTGCGGTCGCCACTTTGGACGAACGCCACTTCGCAGCCGGGACTGATGTTCGTCGGCGGGAAGCGGGCACGGTTCGTGTCCAAGACGACGAGGTCTCGGTCCTTGTGGCGCACCCGCAGGTTGCTCAGAGCCAAACCTTCGCGCCGGCGCTCCCGCTCGGGCTGCCGGCGATGCATATCCGCCAAGTATTCCCGTTCATGCTCCTCGGCCAAGCCCAGGGCATCGCTCCATTCACGCAGCGTATCGAGCGCCGCCTGTCGGTCGCCCTTGGCAATGGTGGTGCGGTCCGGCACCGATTTGAGATCGAATTCATCAAGCGGC
>JBMZJT010000051.1:10093-10327 GCA_049617695.1 Thermoplasmatota archaeon
ACTCCGGGAAGCGACCCCAAGCAAGCGTGAGATCCTTGTTGGCGCTGGCCGCCAACATGGCAAACGCCTTGCCGCGCCATGCGTGACGGCGCGCATCGTAGAGGCTCGGGTGCGGCAGATCCGGCACACCGGGCGTGAAGCGCGGATTGGCAATGCGAAGCAAATGCAAAGGCCCGGCTTCTGCTGCGACGAGCAAAGCTCCTGCAAGGCCGCCTTGGGCACGGACCGCCGCCC
>JBMZJT010000052.1:0-10326 GCA_049617695.1 Thermoplasmatota archaeon
CTCGAAGTCCTTCTGTTGGTCGAGGAACGCGCCGTTCAGGCGGTCGTCCTCAGGGAACATGTCGTCGCCGTGGGGGACCCAGACGCCGGCGTCCACGATGCCCTTGAGGGCGGCGAACACCTTGCTGCCCTTGACGGGGGCGTGGCGGCCAATGTCCAGCACAGCTTCATCGATGCCGGCGTCCAGGGCACGCTTGGCAGCGAGCTTGCCGGTCAGGTAGGCGGCCGGGGTGCTCTTGGCACTGCCCTTCCAGCCTAGCTTGGCCAGCTCTTGGCCGACGGCGGTCGCTTGGACCATGTCGCCGGTCTCGGCCCAGTTGACGAACTGGACGATGATGTTGCCATTGGTGCGGCGCACGACGACGCGGGTTTCACCGGACTTCAGCAGACCCAGGCGGGCGCGGTAGTCGGTTTTGCCTTCGCGGCGGCGGCGGAACGGAACACGGGTGCGGGGGCTGGTGGCCATCAGGCGACCTCCTCAGCGAGCTTGCCTTCGGTCTTCATGTGGGACACCATGTGGTTGCGCGAGCGGAATTGACCGCCCTTGGCGCGCATGTAGTACTCGCGGTAGGTGCGGCGGTCGATGGCGCCGGACTCGCGCATGCCTTGCAGCTCGTTGCGCAGCGCGCGGATGAGGGCCATCCAGCGCTGCTTGCGGGGCAGACGAGCGTACATGGCACCCTTGCGGCTACCGGGGCCGACGCGGCGACCCTTGGCCTTCTGGGCGTCGAGCTTGCGGCCGCGGCCGCGGGACACACCTTGCTTCTGGACGGAGGTGATGACCTTGCCATCGATGAGCTTGCGCACATCGGCACGGGTCACGGCACCGGCCACTTCTTCCTGGCGGTCACTGTCAATGCGGACGCGGGATTCACCCACGCCGAGGATGTCAGCGGCCAGGCGCTTCTGGTTGCGAAGATCGGCCATGCTCAGTTCCTCCGGTTCAGGACACGGATGCCCAGTTCATCAGCGCGCTTCTCGATCTGTTCGGCCTTGCGACCACCGACCGTGCCACCGACGCGGGCAGCGTGGGTCTTCGGGTCGACGCCGTCGAGATCTTCGGGGCGGTAGACGAGCTTCTCTTCGAAGCCGGACGGGTGCAGGCCACGGGCGGCGTTGGGGCCGCGGTAGCCGATGCTGGCCACGTTCGGACGGTACTTCAGGTGGCGGCGGGCCTTGGAGTGCATGCCGCGGGGCTGGCGCCAGCCGGCGTGCTTGCCGCCGAGCTTCTTGTAGCGGAACCACTCTTGGCGGCGGAAAGCCGGCCGCTTGCGGTTCTTCTCGTTGCGCTGCTCCAGGGCCTCCTTGGTGGCCTCGTCGAGGACCGGCTTCTGCTTGGGCGTGAAGCCGCTCTTCTTGGAATCCGCAGCGCCAGCGTTGCTGGTGTCCTTGACGGACTCGGTGGTCTCTTCGACCGGCTGGGAGTTCTGTTCTTCACTCATCAGGATTCACGTCCCTTGCTGGTGATGTAGATGCCGTCCTGGAAGACGCGGATGTCACGTCCCTTGACGACGGTCGCCTTTTCGATGTTGGCCGCCGTCTGACCGACCGCGTTGCGGTCGATGCCTTCGACGGTGACCTCTTCGCCCTTGACCTGCACCTTGACACCGGGCAGGATGTTGGCCTTGCGGGGGTGGCGTTCACCGAGGAAGTTCTCGATGACGAACACGTCGCCCTGCACAGCGGCCTTGATGGGGAAGTGGTTGTAGACGATCTTCAGGTTGTAGGTCCAACCGTCGGTGACGCCCTTGATCATGTTGGCAACGTGGGCACGGTAGGTGCCGCAGATGGCCTTGTGTTCACGGCGGGGCAGGTCCTTGTGGATGACGACCTTGCCATCGTCCACCTTCAGGCGGACGCCGCGGTAGCGGAAGGCACGGTCAAGTTCACCCTTGGGGCCCTTGACGGTGGTGTGGTGGCCGTTCTCGACCGTCACGGTGACACCCTCGGGGATGTCGACTTCGTGGTGGATTTCAGGAAGAATAGGCATAGAAATCGCTCCTAGTAGACGTACGCAAGCAAGCGTCCGCCGGTGCCAGCCTCCTTGGCCTTGTATTGGTCGATCACGCCGTGCGTGGTGGTCATGATGAGACTACCAAAGTCACGGGCCGGAAGGTAGCGAGCTTCGTACTTGTCGAAGTCGGCCTTCTTGATGGCGTAGCGGGGCTTGATGACACCGCAGTCGTTGATCAGGCCGGTCAGCTGCACCTTGTACAGACCGCCGCGGCCGTCGTCTTCGTATTCGAACGGGCCAATGTAGCCCTGGTCCTGCATTGCCTTCAGCACACGGCCGATGAGCTTGCTGGCCGGGGTGACCGTCGCTTCGGTCTTGCCAGCGCGCTCGGCGTTGCGGATGACCGTCATTGCATCTGCGAGAGAATCGTTTTGCATCTTGTCACCTCAGTTGTATTTCTTGAACCCCAAATCGCGGGCGTTCTCACGGAAGCACTGGCGGCACAGGTTGAGGCCGTAGCGGCGCACGAGACCGCGCTTGCGGTCGCAGCGCTCACAGCCGTTGATGCGGCCCTTGTGGTGCTGGCGTTCCTTCGTCATCAGGGGCATTTAGAGGACCTCCAGGTTGAACTTCTCAGAGAGGAAGGCCATGGCTTCTTCGCGGGTGACGCGGTGAGCTGGGGGGACCTTCCGGGCGAGGAGCCGGCGGTGCTTGATGCGGTGGCCGGGCTTCTCCAGGGTGATGGCGACATCCATGCCGTAGACACCGATGTCGGGGTCGTAGCGTTCGCCTTCGAAGTTGGTGTGGTCGGTGACGCCGAACTGCAGGTTGCCCTGGTTGTCGAAGCTCCAGTTGTGGATCTTATTCAACCGGGTGTACAGGGCGCGGCGCACGAAGTCTTCGGCGGTCTGGCCGCGCAGGGTGACCTTGCAGCCGATGGCCATGCCGGGGCGAACACCGAGTTCGCGGTTGTTGACCTTACCGTAGGTGCGCAGGGGCTTCTGGCCGGTGAGCTTCTCGAGGGTCAGTTCAGCCTTCTCGAGGCGCTCGCCACCGTCGCCGATGCCCATGTTCACGGTCACCTTGGCGATGCGGGGTTGGGTGTTGACGTTGTCAGACAATGGTCTTCACCTCGAGCTTGGGCACGTTGGCCTTCTCACCAATGGGGAAGGCGTAGTTCTTGATGGTGCTGAACGTCTTGTCGCCGTCCTTCAGGTGCACCAGGTTGGCCTTGTGGCTGCGGGTCACTTCGATCGTGCCGACCGGAGCGATCTCGGCAGCGTGCTGGCCGCCCGTCACCATGACTTCGGCGCCCTCGTTGAGCGGGAAGTGGCCGGTGATCTTCTGGGACGGAACTTCGAGACGCAGCACGTCGCCGGTCTTGTAGTCGTCCTTCTTGACGAGCAAGTTGCGGCCGTCGTGCAGGTTGAGCTGCGTGGCGCCGCCCTTGACGGTCGTCTTGTTGTTGATCTGGCACAGCTTCCAGCCGGCTTGCTTGGCATCGACCTCGACGATGCGCAGACGCGCCTTGTGGTCGAGGGTGACGCGCCAGGCGCGCTTCAGGCTGGGGATGTGGATGACGTCCATGAAGCCGACAGCGAACTTGCCGTCCTTCACGATGCGACCGTCGACGAGGATCTCGCCGCGGGCGATGGCGTTGCGGGCTTCACGACCGCTCGTTGCGAGTCCCAGGAAGTCGCGCAGCACGGTGCTCAGGGGCACCGCGCGCTCGAGGCCGTGGGCACCGGCGCGGGGCTTGGTCGTGTAGACGTTGGTCTTGCGGGCGATGGTCCAGCTGCGCGGGGCTGCCAGACGCTTCAAGTGGCGACTCATTCAGATGCCTCCTTGTCCCCGAGCTTGGCGCGGCGGCGCTTGTCCTCGAGGTTGAGCTTGGTGATGCGCAGGTTGCTGGCGTCCAAGGGGTAGGCGACGTCGGTGCCGTCAGCCTTCTTGTGGGTGACGCCTTCGACGATGACCTTGCGGCTCTTGGTGTCGATGTCGACGACCTTGCCGGACTTGCCCTTGTGGTCGCCACGCAGGACCTGCACCTCGTCGCCAGAGACGACGGGGGTGTTGCGGACGTTGTACTTCAGAAGCAGCTCCTCGGAGAGGTGGCTGGCGATCTGCTTGCGGCGCTGGTGGAGCGGCGTGTTGTACATCGCCTTGCGCTGCTTACGGGGTTGGATCGAACTCATTCATTCACCTCAGACGATCGTGTTGGCCGTGGCGGAGATGCGCGGCCAGCGCTGTGCGGCTTCCCGGGCCACGGGGCCCTTGATTTGACTGCCCTTGACTTCGCCGTCGGCGATGTTGATGATGACGCAGGCGTTGTCTTCGAAGACGACCGTGGTGCCGTCGGCGCGCTTGTAGGGGCGCTTCTGGCGGACGATGACGGCTTCGAGGAGCTGGCGGCGCATCTCGGGCGTACCCTTCTTGACACTGACCTTCACGAGGTCACCGACACCGGCGCTGGGGTAGCGGCGCTTGGTGGTGTGGGTCTTGGGCACCATGATGATTTCAACGACCTTGGCACCGGTGTTGTCGACGCAGTCGAGTTGGGCGCCGGTGGGCAGGCCGCGGGTGACGGAGCCGGGGATGCCACGCATTTACTGGGCCTCCTCGGAGCGGTTCTCGACGACCACGAAGCGGACCGTCTTGGAGATCGGGCGGCACTCGGCGATCGTGACCTCGTCACCGACCTTGACGTCGATGTTGGAGGGCAGGTGGGCCGGGTAGCGGGACGTGCGCTTCTCGAAACGCTCGTACTTCTGGACCAGGCGCTGGTGCTGCTTTTCGACAACGACCGTACCCTGCATCTTGGCTTCCACCACGCGGCCGACGATGGTCACGCCGCGCACGGGGAGGGTGCCGTTGAAGGGGTTCAGGACGTCATCGGCGGCAGGGGCGCGGCTGGGCGCGCGTACGTCGATGCCGATGTCACGGACTTCAGTCATGGAAAGTTCTCCTGTGGGGTGCGGGAACGAGGGTAACCCGGAGGTTTCCGCGTCCTTAGCACATAGGAGAACGACTCCCATGTGCGGCCCGACCGCTGACGGGCAATTTGGAACGGTTCAGGAGCATCTAGGCTCCTGGTGCTAGGCCGCCGTGACTTGGGGCAGCATATAAGGGTGACGGAGGCCGGTTTCGGGTGGAGAACGGGCCCGTTTAGGCTGCTTTCGGGGTGTCTGGGTGCGGCGTCTCTTCAGGGTCCCGGGGCTGGCCACGCAGGCGTTCGAAGGCCCACTTCCACGTCGAGAGCGGCACGAATGCCAGCCAAACGGGCACGTAGATTAGAAGTTCGAATGCCCATGGGTCTGCCCAATCGCTCCGACTGTTGGCATCGACGATGACATCGTTCCATAGAAGCGCGACCATGGCAAACGGGAGGCCCCGCATGAACGCGGCCAAATGCTGCCACCGGCCGACGGGCAGGGGCGTGAGCCACCAACCAGGGAACGTGATGGCCGCCCAGGTGGCCGCGTTGGTTTCAGAGTGGCCGTAAAAGTTGTAGTACGTATTGTCAAATTCGAGCATGAAGAAAAGGTTGCCAATGAGCACGCCAAACAACACCGATAGGCATGCAGCACGGATGGTCCTTGCCAGGATCTCAGAGCCACGCATCAGCGGTCCAGAAAGTGCCGCGAATTTGGGACTATCGTATTTTCTTTGACGGCCTCACGAGCGCTTCGCACTGTCGGTTCCGCTCCACGTCGCCTTGCTCGTTTGAACAAGCTGCTACCGCACCTTCTTCAACCGCTCAGCCGGCCGGAATCCGATCGCCTCGCCAGGAATCTCGACCCAATCGCCCTTGGGCAACTGGAACGCGAAGACGGCGCCGTGCTTGGCAAGCAGCATGCGACGCTCAGGGAGTCGCAGTTCCAAGGTGTGCAGCGTCTCGCCGATCACTTCGCCTTCGAGGCCGACGATGCCGGCGTCGTTGGCCGACACCACACGGCACGGCAAACCAATCAATTCGCCCTTGCCGACCTTCTTGGCGAGGCCTTGGAGGCGGGGGACGCGACGCTTCACAGGCCTTCGAGTCTGGCTTCAGGTTTGAATCAGTCGGCGCGGACCATGTAGCCCTGGCCTTGCAGCAGGTCCACGACTTTCTTGGTGTGGTCCCCCTGCAATTCAATGAGCCCTTCCTTGAAGGCCCCGCCACAGGCACATTTGGACTTCAGCATCGTCAGGAGCTTCTTGCCATCGGCCTTGTCGCCGGTGAAGCCATGGACAATGGTCATCAATTTGCCATAGCGGCGCGAATCCGTCGTGACGCGCAGTTCCGTCTGTTCACGATCAATGACTTCCAAGTCATCCAGAAGATCGTCGGGCAGGCCTGCAGAGCTGAAGATGTCACTCACGACGCCACACGGATTCCGGGCCGAGTTTTTCAAGCCGCTGGCTGGATGAAACAACATTGCCAACGTTTTGGACCGCCGTTCACAACAGGCTGCGGCGTGCGATCTCCGCAAAACTGCCGGACCGCGTCAAAATGGGAAGAGAGAGGGAAAAGGAATGCTGACCGTGCTAGTCGATGCGGCTGTCGAAGCCCATCTTGCTCAGGGTGTCATGGACCTTCTTGCGGTGGTCCCCCTGCAGCTCGATGTGGCCTTCTTTGTAGGCCCCACCGCAGGCACATTTGCTCTTGAGTGTCGACAAGAGACCAGGCACATCAATCGAGTTCTCGTCCATGCCGCTGACAATGGTCATCAGCTTGCCGTAGCGACGAGAGTCGACGGTGATGCGAATCTCCTGCTGCTCCCGAGCGATGTCCTCACAGACGCAGATCTCGTCTGGAAGGCCACAGCCGGTGCAGATGCCACTCACGCGAGTTCTTCCTCGCGGTTGATGGTCAGGATGCGCGCAATCTGGCGGCGGATGGTGCGGATCTTGCCCGGGTTCGGGGTGGAACCGCCCATGGCCTGGACGCCGCGCTCCTGCATCAGTTCATGACGCAGTTCGTTGAGGCGCTCCAGGCGCTGCTCCAGCTTCATGTCGCGCAGTTCACCGACGGACAGCATCAGCTGTCACCTCCCACGGTGAAGGACTTGCGCTCGCGGCGGCCCTCGCCACCCTCGGCCGGCTTCTCAGCGGCAGGGGCTTCGGCGGCCTCAGCGGGCTTGTCCTCGGTCTTGGGAGCTTCGGCAGCGGGCGCGGACTTGGCCAGGTGCTCTTCGATCGCGCTGATCATCTCTGCCTTCAGCTTCTTGCCGGTCAGGTCGGCGCCGACTTCCTTGGCGTAGTCCTGCAGTTCCACGATCTTCATCGCGGACAGGTTGGGGCCGGTAGGCGTGGCTTCTTCCTGGGCTTCCGGTTCGGGCTGGGCTTCAACGGTCTCGACGCCAGCGGCCTTCTGGGCCGCCTTCTGGGCAGCCTTGGCAGCCTGGGCTTCCTTTTCGCCGGGGGCGTAGATCTTGACCGTGTCGGGCAGGACGGCGTCCTTGTGCATGATGCGCACGGTGCAACCAATGGTACCGAGCTTCTTCTTGCACTGGGCCATGCCGGAGTCCATCAATTCGTACGCGGTTTCACCGCAGTACTTGATGTGGCCGGCGATGAACTTCTCGCGGCGCTTGCGCTGACCGGTCACCTTGCCGGCGATCTCGACGATGACGCCCTGGGCGCCAGCGCCCATGATGCGCTGCACGGTGGAGTGACCCACACGGCGGAAGTGCCAGCCGCGTTCGAGCGACTCGGCAACCTTCGTGGCCATGATCTGGGCGTTGAGGGCGGGGTTTTGGTCCGGTTCCTCGACGCTGATCTGGGGGTTCTCCAGGTCGAACTTGCGTCCGAGGTCCTGGGTCAGCTGGTTGATCGTCGCACCGCGGCGGCCGATGACCATGCCGGGGCGTTCCGCGATGATGTTCACGCGGGTGCCCAGCGGCGTGCGCTGGATGTCCAAACCGCCGAAGCCGGCGCGCTCGGTCTCCTTGTGGACGAAGTCCTTGACCAGGAGTCGGTGGACGGCTTCACGGATGAATTTGCGTTCGACAGCCATGTTAGTTCTCCTCCTGGGCGGTGACGACGACTTCGAAGTTGCACAGGCGGTTGTAGTGGGGCGTGGCGCGGCCCTGGGCACGGGGGATGTACGCCTTCTGCACGGTGCCCTGGTAGGCACTGGCGTGCGTGATGACGAGGGTCTCGGTGTCGAGGCCCTTGTACTCGGCGTTGGCCTCCGCGCTTTGGAGGACCTTCAGGAACTGCTCGCACACCTTGACGGGGTACTTGCCGGGACCGAAGCCCTGACCGCGGCGGTGCGCGATCTTGCGCTTGCGGACCGTGAACGGCACGGGCGTCTTGAGGTCGGCGACATCCTGGAGGAAGGCCTTGGCGCGGGCCACGGGCATGCCCTTGATGGCCTTGGCGACGTTGCGGCCCGACTTGGGGCTCACATCGAGGTCGCGGCCGTAGGCACGAGCGGTCGTTGCGGGGTCGCTGTAGGTGGAATACTTCGTACTCATAGGATCACTTCAGCGGCACGTGCTTGCTGGACCGGGTGGCACCGACACCCACGCCACTGTGGGCGCAGTACTTGGTCGACATCGCGAATTCGCCGAGGCGGTGCCCGATCATCTCGGGCTGGATGACGACATCCTGGAAGTTCTGACCATCGTAGACGGCCACGGTCTTGCCCACGAAGCGGGGCAGGACGGCGAGGTGGCGGTAGTGCGTGCGCACTGCGTCGCCTTCGCCGGCGTTCTCGACCTTCTCCAGGAACTTCTTCTCCGGGGCCTTCACACCGCGGCTGTAGCTGCGGCGGACCTTGCTGGGCAGGAGCGGCAGGAGGTCGTCCAGGCTGAGGGCCTGGAGTTCCTCGAGGCTCTTGCCACGGTAGGAGAATTCCTTCTTCTGACGCGTCTCGATGGACGCCTGTGCTTTGCGCTGGCGCCGGCGGGCGGCACCAGGGTTGCTGAATTGTTTCTTCTTGGCCATTCAGTTCACCTCTTACCCGTCCGGCTGGGGGCGATCTTACCGACCTTGCGGCCAGGCGGGGTGCCACGAGCGACGCTGGTCTTGCCAGGCGTGTAGTTGTGGGCACCGCCACCATGCGGGTGGTCGACAGGGTTCATGGCGACACCGCGGACACGGGGCCAGCGCTGCGCCTTGGTCTTCATCAGGTGGTGTTTCTTACCTGCCTTGAGGAACGGCTTGTCCCCGCGGCCACCGCCCGCGGCCAGGCCAATGGTGGCGCGGCATTGCGGGTGGAAGTTGCGGAACTTGCCGGAAGGCAGGCGGATGACGGTCTTCTTGCCGTCGTGGGACACGATCTCAGCGGCGTTGCCGGCGGAGCGGCAGAAGGTGCCGCCATCGTTGGGGCGCGCCTCGACGTTGAAGATGGGCGTACCCTCGGGGATCTTGCTCACGATGGTCACGTTGCCCGGCTTGATCTGCGTCGTCTTGGTGAAGACGATTTCCTGGCCGACGTGGCAGCCTTCGGCAGCGATTTGCTGCGTCTCGGCGCCGTCCTCGAACAGGACCTTGCACAGAACCGCGGTGCGGCCAGGGGCGTGGACAAGGCCGATGACCTTGCCGGTGCCTTCGAAGTTGACCGGGTAGCGGACGTCGCCCTTGTGCTTGTGGCTCGGGCTCGTCAGGCGGGGCTTGGCTGCGCCACGGCGGCGCGTCAGGATGCGCTTACCCATCTAGAACACCCCGATCCGCATGCCGATGTCTTCGGCTGCCGTTTCGCCACCGAACTTGACGATGGCGCGCTTTCCGTCCTTGGTGATGCGGGTGTTCACGGACTCAACCTCACAGTCAAAGAGCGCCTCGATGGCGGTCTTGATCTCGGGCTTGGAGGCCGTGCGGCGGACAAGGAACTCGAGGGAGTTGTTCTTGTCCATCAGCATCATGGTCTTCTCAGTCACCGTAGGGTGGAAGACCACCTTGTAGGGGTCGCTCATTGGTAGGCCTCCTTGATGGATTCGAGGGCACTCTTGGTGAAGACGGTCAGGCGACCGACGTCGCCGCCGGGGGCCAGGTGCTCGGCGCTGATGTCCTTGGCGGCGACGATGTCGACACCGGACAAGTTGCGCACGGCGGGGGCCTTGCCGTCAGCGGTCACGAAGAGGACGCTCTTGGGCTGCTTGACACGGCGGCCACGCAGCTTGCCCATGCCGGGGCGCTCGTTGCGGCCCAGCTTGGCACGGCTCAGGTCGGCTTCGAGGCCGAGTGCAGCCAGGAACGCTTGGGCGTCCTTGGCCTTGCCGGCGAAGGCATCGTCTTCCACCACGAGGGGGAAGGCCTGGACGCCGTCGGTCTTGTGACCGCGGGCGTTGACCAAGTCGCTCTGGGCCGTTGCGGCCAGGGCGCTGGCGATGGCCAGGCGGCGTTCCTTCTTGTTGATCTTCAGGGCCCAGTCCTTGCGAGCTT
>JBMZJT010000053.1:0-10295 GCA_049617695.1 Thermoplasmatota archaeon
GACCCGGCGGGTCGCATCAGCGGCCCGTCCGGGTGGCGCTGAAGCTCCGAGAGATTCAGCGAACCTCCTCCAACTCTCCCCCAACTCTTTGACGGCCACCGAAGATGGGCATGCATGCAGCGCCTCGCGCTCCTTGCCCTCCTGTTGATTTTGGCTCCTGTGGCGGAGGCCCAAATCGACCGCAACCTGGTCCACAATGTGTTCAGCGTCGACGACCAGTTCGCCGATTGGGACGCCGCATATCCCGAGTTCGTGGAGCGCATCACCATCGGCGAATCCGAAGGCGGATTCCCCTTGCATGGCATCGTCGTCACGGACGAATCCGTCCCTTTCAACGAGCCGCCGCATAGCGCCGATACCAAGTGGCGCGTCTACCTTGACGGCGGCCACCATGGCAACGAGTTCTTGGGCGTGGAAATCACCCTGTACTACATGGAGCGACTGCTGGATCTGGCCTCCCAGGGCGACCCCGCGACGCTTGATCTGCTGGCTCGAACGGAGATCCAAATGGTTCCGATTCTCAACGTGGAAGGCAACCTACGCGACACGCGGGTCAACCTCAACGGCGTGGATCCTAATCGCAACTACGACTTTGGCCACACGGCATGCGCCATTCCGATCGGGTTGACCTGCGGCGGTCCGGAGCCGTTCTCGGAGTCGGAAGTGCGCGCCAATGCCGAGCATGTCGCCGCGATTTCGCCGGATCTGTGGCTCAGCATGCACACCGGCATCGAGGTGCTCTACTATCCCGCCGGCGATCCCTTCCCGGAAGGTCAAGCCATCGACCAACCCTTGTTCACGGCCATGGAAGTACCGTTTGAACAAGTCGTCGGCGGGCGCATTGACATGGCGGGTGGCCCCGCGCCGGCGGTTGGTTCTGCCGAAGATTGGGGCTATGCGGTGCACGGTATCACGGCCTTCGTCTACGAGGTCCACAACGACCAGAATTTGCCTGTCTATGGCGAGCCCATCAGTGATTTGTTGCAGCAACAGATCGATGGCCTGGCCTGGCTCATCGAAGGCACGCCGAAGTGGGGTGCATGGCTGACGTTGGATGGCCGCCAACTCGTCAATAAAGGCCTCGGCGTGGCCACCGAGATCACCTTCGATGGCATGCAGGTGCCGGACTTGGCGCCAGGAGGCGCTTGGGCCCTCCCCACCACCATCGATGGCGAGGTGACATGGAGCTATGACGTGCTCCAGGTGGAAACGAGTCGCGTGCGAAGCCACACGGCGGTCGTTGCAAACGTCGCCGACGCTCCAGGAGAATCAAGCCCTGGGCTGGCCATTCCCGTGCTGTTGGTCGCTTTGATTGCGTTGGCCCGGCGCTAGCGCAGCGCGTCGCGCTGCCATTCATACTCGGCCTTACCAATGCGGCCCTTCTTGTGAAGCTCTTCGAGGCGAGCGAGTTTCTGTGCCTTGCTGGCGGACAGAGGGTCGTGGGCTTGCCCGCGCGGATGGGGCTTGGCCTGGGCGCTGGGTGCAGGCCGCCCCTGTTTGGGAATGAATTGCATGGGGCCGCCTTTGCGCGTCTGGATGCTTTGCCCCGTCTTCACGGGCGGCGACGGGCGGATCGTCTCGCAGAACTTCTCGCCGTCGCCCCGTTCCAGCATCGTGAAGCGCAGCGTTTGCCCGCTCTTCATGCCCAGATGGACTTCGCTTTGGCCGCCGCGGCGTTCGGACACCTTCTGCACGGCGTTGCCCGGAATCTCCAAGCATTTGTGGCGCAGCCTACCCTTGTAGACGAACAAGATGCGGGTGCCGGTCGCAGCCAGCAAGCCGATGTCTTGGCCGCGCTTGGCCTGAACCGCCACGCGAACTTTCTCATTCTTCTTCAGCCGGCGGTCCAGGGCTTTCTGGTCCTTACGAATCAGGAACGTTCGCGCGTCCATCACTTGGCTCGCTTGACCGCCTTGACGCGGGGCGGTGCTTGGGGCGGTTCTTCCAGTGGCGCATCCTTGGCCAGGACCTTGTAGAAGATCGGGATGATCAAGATCGTGGCCAGGAAGATGACGCCGATGCTCAGCGTCGTCGCGATCATGGTGCGGCTGACGGCCACGTTGCGAATGAACGTGAACACGGCAAAGGCACCCGCCGTGGTGATGGCCGAGAACAGGATGGCTTTGCCCGTCGTCGCCCAGACCTTGCGCGCGTCTGGTTCCTTGCGATGGCTCCAGATCAAGTGCACCGCGTAATCGGTTCCGATGTTGAAGATGAACACCAAAGGCAGCATCAGTGTAATCGCAAGGCCGATGTCGATGAACGGCAGGATCCCGAGCCACCAAATGCTCGTCATGCCGGCCAGGGTGGTCGCGACGAATGCTGCCTTGAGATTGGCCGTGAAGGTCAAGACGAGAATGAACAGAATGATTGTGCTCGCGATGCTCATGTACGTCAGCCACGGCAGTTGCTCGGCCACGAACAGGTAGTTGGTGGCACTGTTGCCAACAAACGCGACTTGCACGCCATCGGGGGCTTCCCCGCCGAACGTCTTGTTGGCTGCGCCGACGGCTTCCCAGACTTGGTTCCATGCCTCTTCGGCTTCCTCGTACGTGCCGGCGTCGACGGCGAAGGTCATGGCGCCCATGTTCTTGGCTGGGTGGTTGATGATGACGCTGGCCAGTTCACGCATTGGGCTGGCAAACATTGCATCGACTTCGGCCGTGATTTCCTCCTTGGTCTGGGGGAAGACGACGTTGTTGCCACAGGGGGCGCCGCCGTCGCCGGCCGGCCCGAGGATCGGATCCAAGATGCCCGTGGTCGGGTTGTTTTCGTTCTCGTTGGCCACGACGAGGCCAGCGCAGGGGACGCCGTTCTTGACGGTCAGCCACGTTTCGATGAAGAACGGAATCGTGCGCAGGGTGTCGCCGATGATGCGGTCCTTGGTACGCAGGTTCTCCTCGATGGTGCGGTAGTATTCGATGGCTTCCGGGCTTAGAATCTCGTCGCCTCGGAACGTCAGGATGTTGGTCTTGACGTCGGGGTCCGGTTGCTCGTAGAAACGTTCCAGGCCGCGTTCGTGTTGCTCGCGCACGTCGTCGCCTTCAGGGAAGTTCTTGCCGGGGTCGCCAAAGGCTTCCTGCTCAAGGTCTTGGCTGCTGGCGAAGGTGCCGATGCTGATCAAGACCACAACAATCAGCGCGAGGATGCGGATGCGGCTCACGCCACGCGCCAGGACGGGCATCGCGCGGCTTTCCTTGAAGCTCTGGCCCATGCCATCGGTGCCGCCGGCCAGGGTCAGGGCGGCGGGGATGAAGGTGATCGTCAAGATGTAGATCGAGCCGATGGCCAAGGCACTCAGGAAACCGAGCTGGGCCATCAGCAGGCTGGGGCTGATCATCATCACGATGAGGCCGAGAATCGTCGTCAGGGTGGCAATGAACATGGCCAAACCGGCCTTGCCGCCTGCTTGCTCGAACGCCTGGGCGTCGCTCTCTCCTTTCGCCTTATGCTCCAGGAACTCGTTGATCATGTGGATCGCATAATCGATCCCCACCCCCATGATCAGGGGGACGATGGTCATGTTGAGCGTGTTCAGGGCGATGCCCATGTAGCCCATGGTGCCGTAGGTCCAGACGACGCCGACGCCAAGGGCCGTGAAGGAAATCGCAATGCTGCGGACATTGCGGAATGCGATGAACAGACAGGCGACGATGAAGGCACCAATGATCGGCATGAGGCGCAGCATGTCGCCTTCGACAAGGTTGCTGCTGTGGGCGTTGGCGACGGGGAAGTCGACGGTGAAGTCTGGTGGATTGTCGCTGCCCCAGATTTTGAACACGGTGTCGCCGTTGTCGACGGCTTCAATCCATTCGTCGCGGGCGTCAATGATTTGTTTGCCCAGTTCCCGCATGTCGACTTGGTTGTCGGCGGGGGGCATGAACAGCATCGCGGCGTGGTTCCAACTGGGGCTGGCCAGGGTGTCCACGGTGTCAAGGACGGCGACCTTGACGGCTTGGTCGACGAGGACATAGTTCTGGGCTTCGTCCGGGTCTTGGTAGCCGGGCAGGCGGAAGTCGGCTTCCGTGGCGACGCCTTCGCCGCCGCGCTCGGTCCAGTGGATGAGCGCGTAGATGTTGTTGATGGAAATGGTGCGGGTGAAGTCCGTGCGCTCCTGGATGAAGTTCATCAACTCCTCCATGGCGCGAACGTAGACTTCGTCCGTGATGTTCTGGCTGTTGGGTGCCAGATTGCCGGGCCCTTGCGGCGCTCCGGGCTGATTCGTGTCGGTTTGCAGATTTCCTGCGCGATAGGTCAGCAAGGCGTTGCCGGCTTGCCAATTCTGGGTGGTTTCATCCACGTGCAATTGGAACGTGACTTGCTGCGTGAACGTTGAGCGGAATTCATCCGCCAGTTGGTACGCGGCGTCCGTGTTGGGGTTGCCCCGTGGCAGAACATCGGCAACGTCCACGTTCGTGTTGATGAGCGTCACGCCGTACCCGAAGACGACGGTCGCCAGCAGGACGACGGCGACGACGGCTTTGGCATTGCGGCTGCTCCACAAGCTCGTGGAGGCGATGGCATTCGAAATGACCTTGTCTGGAGTCTTCACAGGGCCGACCGAGAAGGCCAGACCCGGGCTGCTTCAAAAGCGCTGTTCAACGGAGGCTTATGCGTAGCCGCCGGTTTCGGTCTTCACGAAATGCCAGATCAAGGCGCCCAGGGCGACGAATGCAAGGGGGTAGCAGCCCCAATAGAGCAGCCGCAGCAGCACGTCGGTCTGGACCGGGTTGAGTTCGCCTTGGGCCTGGTGGATCATGATGCTGACGAAGATCATGGTCAGGAAGGCGAGGAAGGCGCCGAGGCCGCTGTAGGTGAAGATGTCCCAGGCGCGCAGGGGTCTCATGGGTTCACGTCCAGGTAGGTGCGGCCGTCGATGAGGCGCCGGTAGCGGCCTTCGAGTTCCTTGGCGGTGGCGGCGTCGATGCGGCCGTTGTCCTTGAGGCGCTGCACGCGTTTCTTGATGCGGCGCGCCAAATCTTTGGGATCGTAGTCGACCCAGCGCAGCATGTCCGAGACGCGGCTGCCGTGGCCGGTTTTCTCGGCGTTCCAGCCGTCGTCGTCCACGGTGACCCATGCTTCGTTGGTTTCGCCGAACAGGTTGTGGTAGTCGCCCAGGGCGTCCTGGTATGCACCGACAAGCGGGACGGCCAGGTAGTAGCGCTCCCCGGAGCGGAATGCGTGGACAGGCAGTTCAGGGCGGGTGCCCATGGCGTCGATGAATTGCCGAATTTCGCCGTCGCTGTCGCAGGTGATGTCGGCCAGGGTGGCGACTTCACTGGGGGCTTCCCGCAGCCGATGGATGGGCAGCACCGGGAATTGTTGCTTGACGCCCCAGACGTCGGGCACGCTTTGGAAGAGGCTGAAGTTGCAGACCAGCTTCTGACTGAGCAGGCTCTGGACGTGGACATATTCCTCGGATTCGGTTTCTTCGGCGCGCTCCAAGAGTTCGCGGATCCGCGCGAACAAGGCGCGGGTCAGGGATTCGGCGCGGGCGAGGTCTTGGATGGACAAGTGGCCCAGGTCAAACAGGGTCAGCAAGTCATCGCGTGCCTGCACGGTGTCGTGGAACGACTCGAAGGCGTTCTTGGCGGTCAGTCCTTCGAACACATCGTAGAGATTCCACAGGGGCGTGGGGTCGTCGTCGCTGCGCGCCGCCATGTCCGGCTCCGGCTCCAAGTAGGGAACGCGGCGCATGACGTTCATGACCAAGACGGCGTGGTGGGCGACCACGGCGCGGCCGGACTCCGAAATCAGGTCCGGCATGGGAATCTCGGCTTCTTCGCACACGTCCTTGACGGTCGCGACGACGGTGCCGGCGTACTCCTCCATCGTGTAATTGCAGGAATTGTGGCTGCTGCTGGCGCTGCCGTCGTAATCAATGGCTTGGCCGCCGCCACAGTCCAAGAGGCGCAGGGGCACGCCCATGCGGCGCAGTTCCGTGTAGATGCGGGCGGCTTCCCGGACACCTTGGGCGATGCGCCGGATGTGGCTGATCTGGGAGCCGATGTGGAAGTGCAGCATCTGCAGCCGGTCCAATAGGTCGGCTTTGCGCAGTTCCTCGACGGCCCACAGGACCTCGGGGATGGTGAGGCCGAATTTGCTGCGTTCGCCGCCGCTGAGGGCCCATTTTCCGGGGGCCTTGCTGCGCAGTTTGAGGCGCAAGCCGATGATGGGGGGGTTGGGCAGATCCTTCAGGAGAGGAATCAAGTGAGGCAATTCGCCCAGTTCGTCCAGAACAATGATGACTTCGTCCTTGAAGTGGGTCGCGTGGCAGGCCGCTTCCAGGAACGCTTTGTCCTTGAAGCCGTTCACGATGAGGAGCGACTTCCGGTTGGGGTCCATGGTCAGCGCGGCGACCAGCTCCGCTTTGCTGCCGACCTCCAAACCGTAGGCGTGTTTGCGGCCGGAACGGGCCAAGGCCTGAACCACGTCCTTCCTCTGGTTGACTTTGATGGGGAACACGCCGCGGTAGCGAACCTGGCAATCGTTGTCCACCAGCGCCTTCTGGAACGCCTGGTTGATGCGGCCGACGCGGTCAGCAAGAATCTGCGGGAAACGCATCACCACAGGAGGTCCAAACTCGTCTTCGCGCAATGACTCGACAATGTCCAACAAGTCTGCGCGGGGGCCATCAAGGCCTTCTGGGCAAACCTGGAGGGTCCCGCGACCTCCGATGCGGAAGTAGCCTCCGCTCCAGCCTTCGACTTGGTAGAGTTCCTCCGCTTCGCGGGCGCTCAGACGGGCCACGTCGGGGCGACACGCGGCCGCCTCTTAAGGCTCATAGGAGGACGCGCAACGCGCCCGGCACAACGTCCAGGTCCACGGGTGTGCTGCCATAGACCTCGCCGTCGCCAAGCAAGGGTCCCTCAACGTCGGTTTCAATGCGCACCTTCGCCGCTTGACGGAAATGGACCTTCGGGTGGCCCACATGCGTCGCCTTGCGAATCCCGCCCAGCAGTTTGAGGAGCTCCAGGCGACCAATCGGATCGACCCACATTACGTCGACCAGGCCGTCCTGAGGGTCCGCGTCGGGGGCCATTTTCATGGCGCCGCCGGTGTAGGTCGTCGTGCACGCCAAAATGAGGGGGAAGTCGCCTTCCAGCGTCTCGCCGTCCATGGTGAGCCGCGTCGGCGTCGGACCCAAGCGCACGATTTGGTCCACGACACCCAAGTTGTAGGCCTGGGGCCCGGCCCATTTGTAGCGCTTGTTGGCGGCGATGACGCTGCGCGGGCCAAACCCACAGCCGCAGAGATTGATGCTCCATGTCTCGCCGTCCCCGTGGCGCATGCGCACCACATCCAAGTCCATCGTGCGTCCCGCGCGAATACGACGGATGGCCTCGTCCACATCGAGGACGCCGAAATGGCGCAGGAAATCGTTGCCCGTGCCACTGGGGATGAATCCAAGCGTTGGTTGTTTGCCGCTTGCTAGCACGCCGTTGGCCAGTTCGCTGAGCGTCCCGTCGCCGCCGAATCCCAGGATGCGTTCATGGCCTGCGTCGGCCAGTTCGCGACCGAGGTCGATGGCGTGGCCGGCGTGGGTCGTTTCAATGGGGTCCAGGTCGAATCCGGCGATGGCCAGTGTGGCCTCGGCTTTGCGGAATCGAACGCGACCGCGCCCGCCGCCGCTGGCCGGATTGTAGACCAGGGGAACGGCGCCGTCGGCCATCAGATTTCAGCGCGGAAGACCGTGCGGTAGTCGCTGAAGCCCAAGTGGCGGTAGACTTCCTGGGCGTGCTTGTTGGCCTCGAAGATTTGCACGTCGATGGCCGTGATGCCTTCACGCTTGCACCAGGACTTCAAGTCGTCAATGAAGCGCTTCAAGATCCCTTGTCCACGAGCCGACTCCACGACGAATGCATCGCTCAGGTAGGCGACGCGGGTGTGGTGGTAAATCGGGGGTCGGCGCTGCTTTTGGGCGACGAGGTAGCCAAGCAAGGTGCCGTCGTCGGCTTCTGCAACGAGGGTCAGGGCGTCCTTGCGTTGGAGCAGTCCCGTGGCATAGCCAAAGAAGTAGTCCGAGGCGTCGTCGTTGAGCACTCGGGTCTCGCTCATCTCCTCACGCATGGAGGCAAACTGTTGCCACAGGCCGCAGATGCCGTCGATGTCATCCTCGGTCAGGTTGCGAATCGTCACCATACCGACGTGCGACCGACGGGGTCCTTGCACTTAACGGGCCACCTTCCAACTTGGCGGGTGTCATGACGCTTCCCGCCACGCAATCCTGAAATACAACTCCCTGTCCAAGCCGCATCCATGGAAGAGCACTTGGCGCGCGTGGAGATCCACAAGCAAGATGATGGGGCCTTCACGGCCCAGCTCTGGAGCGAGACCGAGGGCATGAAGGAGCTGCGCGCGCAGCACCTGGAAACCCTGCTGCGTGAACTGACGATGGACTTGGAGTTCGCCGCCGGCGAGCACGCCAATGAAGGTCGCGGCCTGGAATTCTCGGCGGAAGAGGAATTTGAAAACCTCCAATACGCCGAAGAGTGGGGCTGATTCCAGCCGCGTCCTTTCTCCTTTCACCCAAATTTTGAGAGGTCCGCCCAGGAGCAGCTCCCAGGCGGACCAAAATTGCAGGCCCAAGCAGCGGCCCGGATCCCACGACGAGATTCCCCAGCAGGCTAGGGCGCCATCACCGGGCTGAGGGCACAAGGGCCGAACCGGCACCAGTCGGCGGACCCCTTGGAGCTTCCGCTGGTCGCGATGAGACGTGCCGCGCACTGGGATGCCTTCCAGGCCTCGGCGTGCAACTCCCCATCGCGCTACGCGCGATTACGGGTAGATGCCACGCTTCTTGATCGCCGCCGCGACGCGCTTGACGGCCAACATGTAGGCCGCCTGGCGGGTCGTCAGGGGGTGCTCAGGATCGTCGTCCTTCGGCTTCTCTGCGACGTAGATGTCGTGGACTTCGTGGAAGGCACGGGTCATGATGCGGTCGAGGCGCTCATTGACTTCGTCTTCCGTCCAGAAGAAGCTCTGGAGGCCCTGCACCCATTCGAAGTAGCTGGCCGTCACACCGCCTGCGTTGCACAGCACATCGGGGATGACGAAGACGCCCTTCTCGGTGAGGATCTTGTCGGCCTGCGGCGTCGTCGGGCCGTTGGCGCCTTCGGCCAGAATCTTGGCCTTGATGTTGGCGGCGTTGTCCTTGTGGATGACGCCTTCCAGGGCTGCCGGGACGAGGACGTCCACGTCGAGCTCCAGCAGTTCGGCGTTGGTGATCAGCTGGGCGCCGTCGTATTCGATGCAAGTGCCCGTCTCCTTGACGGTCTGCATCAGCTTGGCGACGTCGAAGCCATCCTTGCAGTACACCGCGCCGTTGACGTCGCTCACAGCGACAATCTTGCATCCCAATTCGGCGAGCAGCGGTGCGGCGTTGCCGCCGACGTTGCCAAAGCCTTGGATGGCGACAGAAGCGCCGTTGAGGTCGAGGCCGATGGCCTTGGCGGCTTCGCGCACACAGAAGGCGATGCCACGGCTGGTGGCCTTTTCGCGGCCTTCGCTGCCACCGATGTCAACGGGCTTGCCGGTGACGATGCTGGGCACGGCGTGGCCCTTGTTTTGGCTGTACGTATCCATGAACCAGGCCATGACCTGGGCGTTGGTGTTGACGTCCGGGGCCGGAATGTCTACTTGTTCGCCGATGATGGGTTGGATTTCACTGAAGTAGCGGCGTGCGAGGCGCTCCAGTTCGTGGTGGCTGAGGTCGCGGGGGTCGACGATGACGCCGCCCTTGGCGCCGCCGTAGGGAATGCCGACGATGGCGCACTTCCAAGTCATCCACATGGCCAGCGCCTTGACTTCGTTGAGGCTGACGTTTTGGTGGAAGCGGACGCCACCCTTGCCGGGGCCGCGGGCGGTGCTGTGTTGGACGCGGTAGCCCTTGAACACGCGAATGGTGCCGTTGTCCATGACGATGGGGCAGTTGACCTCGAGGCAGCGGCTGCTGTTCTTGAGGACCTCGTGGATGTTCGGGTCCAGCCGCATGCGCTTGGCGACATGGCGCAGTTGCACCTTCGCCATTTCATACGGGTCCATCTGGGTCGGGGCCTCGTCGTCGGGCACGAGCCGGCGGATGGGGTCGGCCTATAAATCCGCCGGGCGCGCTGAAGGTTCTGTGTTCGACGTGGATTGGGTTGCGCTCTCTCCCTGGGATCTGTGGCTGTATGCCTTTGCCACGTACTCCTGCGTCGGCTTGGTGTGGTATTGGTTCCGTTTCCAATCCTTGGAGCGGGCGGCCAAGCGAGGCGACGCCGCGGATGTGGCGGCGTTCAATGCCATCCTGAAGG
>JBMZJT010000054.1:0-9520 GCA_049617695.1 Thermoplasmatota archaeon
AGTAGGGCCATTCTTGGCTCAGGCCGCAGCGGCAAACCCACACGGCATCCTCGTGTTCTTTGGGGTCGATCATGAGGGGCTTGTCGTCTTTGATTTCCACGATTCGTGTCATGTTAGTATCCGTTGAAGTTCTCCACGCGCAGATCCTTGATGCCCATGTCACTCAGGGTCTTGGTGATCGCCAGGACCATGCCCGGCGGGCCGCAGAGGTAGAACAGGGGTTGGTCGAGGCCTTCGCGTGCTTGGTCGATCAGTGGGGCATCGATGTGCCCCGTGGAACCCGTCCATTCTGGGTTGGGTTCGTCTACGGTGTGCCAGACTTGGGTGCCAGGTGCTGCGTTGAGTTGGTCGTGGTACGGAATGTCGGCAGGGCTGCGGTTCCCGTAGACGAGGCGCGTCGCTGGCAGCCCGCGTTGGGATGCATCCAGCAGCATGCTGCGCAGCGGCGTGATGCCGATGCCGCCACTGACGAGCACGGCGGCGCGCTCAGGGTCGCGCTTGAATCGCCCACTGGGTCCCATCAGCGTCACTTCGTCGCCTGCTCGCAGGCGCTGGAAGGCTTGTTTGAATTCGCTGTCGCTGAGGCGGACGGCGAATTCCAGGTGCGCTTCGTGGGGTGCGCTGGCGATGCTGAGGAATCGATCATCGGGGCCGTCCGTGGTGTCGAGCTCTAAGGAGACGTGTTGCCCGGCTTGGAATTCAAAGCCGACGGGTTTCTCGATGCGCACGACGTGCGTCGTTGGGGTGAGGGGTTGGCTGTCGATGACGCGGCAAACGGCTTCCATCAGGACCTCGGCGTAATGAGGTGTGAGCAGCGGCGGTCGCCGGTTGCCATGCAGTCGCCTAGTTCCACTTCAGCGTCGGGCATGGCGCATCGGATGATGCCTTCATCGAGGCATTCACAGAGCCCTGCCGGGTCGGCTTTGGCCGTCTTGAGGAAGGGGCAATTTTGCTGGATTAGCTCGAGCCGACCGTCTTGTTTCTCTTCGAGGCGTGCCTCGAATCCGAGGTCCATGTACAGTTGCTTGAGTGCCTCGAGCCTCGCGGCGACGGGCTGGTCTCTGGGAATGTCGGCCGCGAGTTCCACCGCGATCTCGGAGAACGTGGCGAGAATGGCGTCCCGGCCGATGCGGGCTTGCAGCTTGTCAAGTAGGGCCCCGAGAAGGAATGCGTAGTCTCGGGGGAAGCTTTCCCAGCCGGCGTCAGTGAGCTTGTAGTACCGCTTGGGTCGGCCGGGGCCATCGACGACGTCGTCGAAGCGCAGGAACTCTCGGTCAATGAGGGAATCGAGGTGGCGTCGGATGCTGGAGACATCGAGGCCGAGTTGCGCGGCGAGGGCTTGGGCGGTTTGGGGTCCTTCGCGCAAGAGATGCAGCGTGCGTAGTGCGTTTCCGGCCGGTTTCACCATGTGTCATTGTAGCCGCGATTTGGATTTAGAGGTATTGATGCCCCTAAACCCCAAATACTGATGCGGTGTAGTAGGATGCATGGCACGCAACCACGCGCACACGATCCTCGTCCACGCGGATCGGCCCGGCGTCGGGGCGCAAGAACGGGCCGTCGAGATACTCCTTGAAGGCATCGGAGAATCCCCACAACGCGCCGGCCTCAAGGAAACCCCACAACGTTTCGTCAAGGCATTCCACGAACTCACCTCAGGCTACGCACAAGACCCAGCTGACATCCTTGGCACCGTCTTTGACGACGAATATCAGGGCCCCGTCACGGTCACCGAGATCCCGTTCTGGAGCCTCTGCGAACACCACTTGCTTCCCTTCCACGGAACTGCGGACATCACGTACATTCCCAACGGCAAGGTCGTGGGCTTGAGCAAACTCAGCCGCATCGTCCAATGCTTCGCAAGGCGCCTCCAGATGCAGGAACGCATGACGCGCCAAATCGCCGACGCCATCGAAGAACACCTGGAAGCCCAAGGCGTCCAGGTGACCATCCACGGCCATCACACCTGCATGGCCGCACGCGGAATCCGAACCCCAGCAACCATGACCACCCAGGAAAAACGCGGAACCCTCGCCGAGGTGCAACCATGAGCGACGTGCCATCCAACCTCATCGCGCATGGCGAAGACCAACTCATCGTCAACGGCATCCACATCGAGGCCCAAATCGGGTTCTCCAAGCACGAGCAGAACATCCTGCAACCCCTCGAAGTGGACCTCATCTTCTATCACAAGGCCAAGACGCCCGTCCAGGACAATCCCGCCCCGGCCTTGGATTACAAGAAGATCAAGGATGACCTGCGCCGCGACTTGCTCGGTAAGAAATTCCAGCTCATTGAAGCCTTCGCTGAAGAAGTCGCCCGCCGCGTCCTGCGCTACACGTTCCACGGGCGAGTCACTGTGACCGTTCACAAGCCGGGCGCCTTGACCGGGGCGCGAGATGTTGCCGTGAGGATGACGCGCAGTGTCGCATGACGTCGTCATCGCCATCGGAAGCAACATCCATCCGGAGCAACACGTTCCCCGTGCCGTCCGCTTGCTCGAAGGGATTCTCGAAGCGCCACGCGCGGCCAACGTCTACAAGACGCCTGCAATCGACCGGCCAGAACAACCCGGTTACTGGAACACGGCCGTCCGAGGACGCACCATTCTCGGGCCTCGAACCCTGAAAGCGGCCCTGCGCCGCATCGAAGCCGACCTGGGCCGCGTCCGGACATGGGACCGCTACGCGCCGCGCACCATCGACCTCGACGAAATCTGGCGCGACGGCCGCGTCACTGACCAAGACGTCGAAAAGCGCGAGTTCCTGCAGCAATGCCTACACGACCTCGACGTCACCACTTTGCCAACCATCCACCTCTAGGAGACGCCATGTACACCTTGATTCACAACCCCAACTGCAGCAAATCCCGCGCCGCACTCGACATGCTCGAAGCAAGCGGCCACGAATTCACGATTCGCGACTACCAACAGGAACCAATGACCGCAGAGGAACTGCGAGACTTGCAAACCAAACTCGGCTCGGGCCCGGCACAATGGATTCGGTGGGATGAACCGGAAGCCACGGGTTACGAAGCGGACGACCCCGAGGCCGTACTCATCCAAGCCATCGTTGATCGCCCGCGCCTGCTGCAACGCCCCATATTGGTATGTGGGGACAAGGCCATGGTGGGCCGACCGGGCCCGGAGGCGCTGCAAAAGATGCTCACTGAATAGAGCCACGCCTTCCCGAGAGGGCGCCCTCCGCCCACAGGCCCATGGCCAAGACCAGCGCTTTGAAGGGCCGACGCCGCTTCGTGGCGCCTGACCGTGATTCCAGAGGAACTTGCCACCTTCGTTCAGCAATCCGGGCGGACGGTCCTCGTCAAAGGGGCCGCCGGCACCGGCAAGACGTTGCTGTGCGTGGAGCTTGCTCGGGAAGCCCAATTACAGGGCCGAGAGGTCATCTGGATGGCCTCCCGACACATGGACCCCTCTGAATCCTTGGATCTGGAATCCGTTGTTCCTCCTGAAAACCTGCGCGAAGGCCATTCCCCCCGTGGCGACCTTATGGTGGCGCCCCCCAAGTGGGAGGACGTGGTCCAGGAGATCGAGGGCGACCTCAAGGAAGAAGGGACACTCGTGGTCGTGGATAGCCTGGAGGGACTTCTTCAGACGGGAAAGGACCTGGACCGCCTCGCGGAGGCAGCCAAGGCACTGGCCATCCGCCGCAAGGCCACGTTCATCCTGGTCGCCGAACAGGGCGGCACCCACCCCGTCGATCACCTTGTCGATGGCGTACTTCTGCTTGAGCAGGAGTTCATCGGCCAGAACCGGATGCGGACCTGCAGGCTGCTCAAGATGCGTGGCACTGAGATCCGACGCGCCGCCATTCCGTTCACCTTGTCCCACGGCAGGTTCCAAACCTACAGCCACCCCGACGTGACGACGCGGGGGCGGACGGTCCGACCCAACGCCCGCCATGGTCCCGATGGGGGCATTGCCACCACCGTCCATGAGTGGGACCTTGCTCTTGGTGGCGGCTTGCGAGGCGGCTCTCTCCACGTTGTCCGGTATCGGCGGCACGCGCATCCATCGTTGGAGGTCCTCTTGCTTCCGCTGATGTTCAATGCGCTGGCTTGTGGGTGGCGCGTCCTCCTGGCCGGCGCCTCGGAGAACATGGGCCGTTTCCAAACGCTGATCCAAGACACCTTCCCGGGGCTCTCCCCCGGCTCGTTGTCACTGGTCAACCCGAACAAGCCTTCTGCGCTTCCGTCCGAAGACACCCGACCACGCAGCCCCCATGAAGCCGAGCTGATCCGGCGCCGGGATGCAGAACCCGAATCCCACGTCCTGACCATCGTCGACTCGTCCTTCGACGGGGCCCGCTCCAATCGCACGCAGTGGTGGTCCCAATGGCACGCGGAAACCCATCTCAAAGGCAACATCGACCTCTTTCTGGAAGCGGAGCATCCTGCTGACGGCGTGCCTGCCGACACTTTCTGGGACTTCGACCTGCAACTGGGGGCGCCCGTCCTTCGAGGTCAAAACCCCTCTACGCCGCTGATCTTGCTGCGTTACAACTGGAACCGAGGCTACCCGGAAACCATCGGCCAGGTGATCGAATGACCACGCATCCCACAGGTTTGCCGGGCCTTGACGAGTGCTTGGGGGGTTTCATGATCGGGGACAACATCATCCTCGAGAATGAAGTCGCCGCACCATCCGACCCCGTATTGGATGCCCTCATCGCCGGCGCGATCGATCGGGGTAAGCGCGTCCATTTCCTCGCGTTCGATGCATCTCCGCGGGCGCTACGACAACGCATCCCGAGCTTGAAAGAGGCTTCAATCATCGACTGCTTTTCGCGGGGCCTAGGGAACACCGACGTGCCTTCGGAATCGCCTCCCGCATGCACGGTCGTGACGCAACCCGATGTGCCGGAGGAAGTACTGCACGTCATCGACGGGCTCGTGGATGCGGACGAGTCCGCGTTCCTGGTCATTGATTCCCTCAACGGCATGGCTCGCCTTTGGGGCAGCGAAGATCTGCCGGCCTTGTTCTATTCCCGGGTCTGTCCCCGCCTGTTCGATGCTGGCAACCTGGCCTTGTGGGTCCTGCACCGGGGCGTCCAGAGCGAGCAGTTCCACGCGGCCTTGGGACATATTGCCCAGGTCGTGCTTTGCTTGGAGCGCGAGACCCAGGACCTTTCAGTCCAGATCAGGCGCGCCACGGGCCGCCCCGAGGCGATCGTAGGCGTGCCCATCCCGTGTTCCATGGAGGGTGGACAGTTCCGTCTAGAACCGTCCGGCAGGCGTGAACATTGATCGGAGTTCCAGCCTCTCCACGTTGAGGCTGCTCAGGATGGCAGCAAAGCCTACGCGCCCTTCAATCTCTGCACGGGTCACGAAATGGATGTCGAGGAGGGGCCCTCTTGTTGCTGGTTGCCCCATGAGTGTCCGGAATTCCTTGGATGCCTCCCGATTGATCCGCTCCAGCACGCGCACGATGGGCGCACTTGGCGAATCCACTTCGATGAGAATGTCCACGTCGCTCGATGGACTGCATTCATAGCCTGCCGAAGAGCCAAACAAGTGGATTCTGGTCGATGCAGCATCCTCATTGGCGACGGCATTGGCGACATGCTCCGCAAGGGACGTCCGGAAGGCAGCGTGCACGTCTCTGGCGCCGGCCTTCAGTCGGTCTAGGATCTCCCGCGGCGGGCACCGATCGGATGCGGCTACGCTAAGGACCGCCGCTCGGACCAGCAGTGCCCCCTTGCTCGGCAACGCTGACGTCACCACTACACCACCAGGTCAGGGTACTTGCTCGCCATGCGGATCACGACCCGTTCGATCGCCAAGCCGTGACTGGCGACGCGAGGAGACACCCCCTTCTCAAGAGATGCACCGACGACCCTCGTGGCGGCAGACCGCAGGCGGTCATCCATCCAATCGAGCGTGTGCTGTTCGATGGGCTGTTGTGGCTTCATTCCCTTGAGCCATTCGAAGTAGCTCAGAATGACACCCCCCGCGTTTGCAAGGATGTCCGGCACCACGGGGATGTCGCGCTCGTGCAGAATCTGTTCCGCGCTTGCGGTGGTGGGGCCGTTGGCCCCTTCGACGACCAGACGCGCCTGTACGTCGTGGGCGTTCTTCTGGTGGATCTGGTTTTCGAGTGCGGCCGGCACCAGAATGTCGCATTCGGTTTCCAGGACGCGCTCTGGTTCCGCCATGTGCAAGCCGTCGAATCCGTCGATCAGGCCATTGTTGGATGCTGCATACTTGCTGAGGCGCCCCACGTCGAGCCCGCTCGGGTCGGAAATCGTGCCGCTGATGTCACTGATCGCGGTGACGGTGGCACCCCGGGCGACGGCCGTGCGGGCCGCCTGCATCCCGACCTTCCCGAATCCCTGGATGGCGATCGTGCTTCCCTTGAAGCGGATGCCGAGGCGGTCCCCCGCTGCGGCTGCGACCGTGATGACTCCCCGGCCAGTGGCCGGTCCGCGTTCTTCCAGCCCTCCGGCTGCCACTGATTTACCCGTGACGACGGCGGGCGCCTTTTCTCCGCGCGTCGATTCATATTCATCGCGGATCCAGTCCATGACGGTCGCATTGGTTCCGACGTCAGGTGCTGGGACGTCCCGTTCGGGGTGCAGGAGGCGCCGGAAAGCACGCGTCATGGTCCGCGTCAGGGCCTCCAGTTCATGGACTGAGAGCGCACGCGGGTCGACCGCGACGCCTCCCTTGCCTCCGCCGAACGGCAGACCGACCAAGGCGTTCTTCCACGTCATCATGGCGGCAAGGCCGACCACAAGGTCCTCGTCGACGCCGGGATGATACCGGATTCCGCCCTTGTATGGGCCCAGTGCGTTGTTGTACTGGCACCGGAACGCAGGCACCATCTCCACGGACCCGTCGTCGCGACGCAGCGGCAGCATCGCCTTGATGGTCCGCTGCGGTTCCAACAGGATGGTTGCCCATCGATCATCGATATCGAAGCGCTCGCAGGCCTCGCGTAAGAGGCCCCCTTCCTCGTCCAACAGGCCGATGTCCCGACGGACGGTTCCCGCGACCGAAGTCACGGATTCTTGATGCATGGCGGTGCAACAGCGCCGCACTCAATATGCAGATTTTCGTGCCCCTTTTTTGTGCCACGAGGTGCCATCAACTACTTATGATAGACGCGAAAACAAGTACGTCGTTCCCGGGCCAAGACCAATAAAGGTTGCGAAAAGATGGAAAACAATATGGGTCGCCTGCGCGACATTGGGCCCATATAGTCGGAGCCAGCGGTCATCCTTCGAACGATAAGACCTTGCGGCCTGGGCCTGCCGAGCAGGCGATGGGGCGCATGTCAGCCCAGCGCATCCTAGCTGAGGCAACAAGACGCCCCCGAAGGTCCATTCGTGCCAAGTGAGGGCGTACCGGCTGTCCGGCCAAATCACGTTCCATATCGGCCTGAGGGGCCCCGACTCGCCGATTGTACTAATGCGAGGGCGCGCCACGGCATACCTACGCCTTCCAGGTACACGTCCGGATTCTCACTCCCTTCGACGTGGAGGACACCGCAGGCACCCTTGTGGACGCGGAAGATGCTTGGTTCGACGAGGGGGTAACCCGTGTCCGGGCCCTTTGAGAGGCAATCATGGCCAAGATGTTGATGCCAAGGGCGAGGAGGAAGAGGACTTGGGACTATTCGACGACGACGGTTGCCACCATGCCCTTCCATTCGTCGCCGTCCTTGTAGGCGTGGGGGATGCAGTAGTAGCCGAATTCGCCGACGGCGTCGAACGTGTGAGAGAACGTGTCGCCTCCCTGCATGTTGCCACTGTCGAACAAGGCGTCCTCTGAGGTCACGGTGTGGACAGCGCCGTCGCGATTCGTCCAAGTCACCGTGGTCCCGGCGGGGACGCGGAGTTCGGCTTCACCGAATGCGAAGTCCTTGATGTCCATTTGGACGCCTCCTGTGTTGGTTTGCGGAGACTCCGTTGGTTCGTGGCTGTGATCATCGTGTCCATGCTCGGCATGGCTGCGTTCCCCTGCAGCGTCGCCTTGGGCGTGACCCAGCAGTTCGGGAACGATTTCCGTGAGCTTCTCCAAGTACTCCTCGCCGACCACGAGCACGGTCAGCATGCCGCGCGGGTAGGCGCCAAAGCCTTGACCGTTCGCCCCGGCAGTGACGGATGGGACCACGTGATCGTGGAACAACCACACGCCCTCCTTGTCGGCGTTGAAGTCCAGGACCACGGTTTGACCAGGAGCCAGTTCACGGACGTCCGTTGGAACTGCGTGCTCTGGACCGGCCACGCCTTCGTACGAGTCGGGCGTGTATCCATGGATGTGCATGGCATGGAACTCGTAACCCGCGTTGACCATGTGAATACGCACATCGGTGCCGGGCTCCGCCACGATGGGGGCGGTCAAGGGGAAGCTCTTGCCGTTCATCGTGAAGTAATTGTACACCGGCATGGCACCATGGAACGTCGGTTGATCGTGCAGCGACCATTCGTCAACCACGAGGACTTCGTCTTGGACCGGCTCCTCGTCAGGATCATGGACAATGTATGCCCCGTACATGCCCATCTCCATGTGCATCGGCGTATCGACATGGCAGTGGTAGATGTACGATCCAGTGGGTTCTGCAACCCATTCCACAACCTGCTCGGACTGCGCGGCCGTGACCATGGCGCCGTCCAGGAGGCTGTTTCCGTTCATGTCCGCAACGAAGGGATGCCATCCGTGGAAGTGGACGGAGTGAGGGATCATGTGCGTGTTCTTGAACGTCAAGCGAATCGTGTCCCCGGTGGTTGCGTGAATCGTCGGGCCGGGTACGCCGCAGTTGCCTTCGTGTACCGGTTCGACGCCGTCGCCCTCCGCGCAGAACGCCCAAACCGTCGTGGTGACGCCGGGGTGGATTTCCCAATCCATTTGCTCCACCCACATGGTAATCTCGCGGACCTGTGGCTGATACATGTCGTCGAACCCAACGCAGCCTGCAATCGACATGGCCGCAAGGACGGCTGCCACACTCATGACGCGCGCTGCCTTCATTCGCTAACCACCACGGTGGCGACCATACCCTTCCACTCGCCATCCTCGCTTTGACTGGCGTGCGGAATGCAGTAGTAGGTGTAGGTGCCGGGCTCGGTGAACGTGAACGACCAGGAGTCGCCTTCATCGAGCCACTTGGATTGGTCGTCACCGCTTCCTTCCGTACCCCACTGCTCCTTGTCCGTAGGAGTGACTGTATGTTGTACTGCGTCTTTGTTGATCCAGTTCACCATGTCGCCAACCTTGACTCTGAGCTCCACCGGATCGAACTTGAAGTTCTCCATGAGCACGGTGGCATCGGCGGCGGGAGAGGAGTCTGAGGGTGCCGGACTGGTGCAACCCGACAAGAGGAGCGCGGCCGTGGCCGCGAGCAAGAATGGCAACGAATGTTTGGCCATGGAGCCAGCAAAATCCGGGCCATGTTAACCGGAGGAGCTAATTTTGCGGCCAGATTATCAACCCTGAGAACGAAGCGATGCGAGAAGTACATGACTTGCGTGAACCTGAAGTGGAAGGCGCACTTTCCTCC
>JBMZJT010000055.1:0-9019 GCA_049617695.1 Thermoplasmatota archaeon
ACCGATCCGACGACGGGCGAAGCCTTCGCATCCGGATTCCGCATGGGTCCCGACGGTTTCGAACCCATCGACGACGCCGTGAATGCGAGCGTGCAACAAAGCGCCTTGATTGGCGGCGACGGCTCTGGGCCAGTCCTCTGGGGGGGCCAAGCATTCCTGGCGGCGTCCAAGGCCCTGATTCTGCCCGGCATCGTGGACGACGGCGGCACCATGATTGTCGCCCGCGCCATCGATGACGACTACCTGCAAGGACTCGTTGAAACGACGGGCGAAACGGTGCTGATTCGCGACGTGGGCCAGGGCTTCCAATTGGAACGCCATGGACTCGATAGCGTCCACGCCATCCAATCCATCTCGGGCCCGGACGGGGAAGCGTTTGCCATTGAAACGCAGCAAAGCCGCGACCTCTACGTGCGCGGCCTGATGGGATTTCTTGGATTCCTGGCGGCAGCGGCCATCATGTCGATTGGCATCCTGGTGCTGACCCTGTACCTGTTGCGCCGTTTCATGGTGCGCCGCATCCAGCGCATGTCGCGCCAAATGATGGCCCTGCAACAAGCCGACCGCCTCACGGAGCGGGTCCGCCTCGAAGGCAACGACGAATTGTCCGACATGGCGCAATCGTTTGATGCCCTCATGGACACCCTGGAAACCAGGACGAAGCGCCTTGACCGGTTTGCCAGTGTAGTGAGCCACGACTTGCAGAGTCCGCTCTCGACATTTGCCCTCAACATTGCGTTGCTGCGCCGGACGGCCGAAGCAACGGGCGACAAGGATGCGATGACGCAGCTGGATCGCATGGAGCGCACGAGTCAGCACATGCAGCGCCACATCCGCGCCGTCCTGGATTATGCCCGCGACCGCGATCACATGCCTGACGACCCCGTCGACATGGAAGCCCTGCTGGACGAAGTCATGGAGGACATGGATGCCGAACTGCGCAGTGCCGACGCGGAACTGATTCGCCATCCACTGCCGACGGTGCGCGGCGACGCCAGCCAAATCCGCCAAGTCTTGCAGAATGTGCTGCAAAACGCGATCAAGTACCGCAAGGTCGGCGAGCCGGCCAAGATGCGGATCCGTGCTCGGCGGCGTGGCCGGCGCTGGCAGCTTCGGGTCGATGACCAGGGACGGGGCTTCGACAATGGCGACGCCCCCCACATGATCCAGCCCTTCTCGCGCCTCGATAACACGGACGGCGCCGACGGCCACGGCGTGGGGTTGAGCATCTGTGCCGACCTCGTCGAGCGCCACGGAGGCCACCTCGCCATCCAGGGCCGCCCAGGAATTGGGACGTCCGTCACATTCGACTTGCCCGCAGTCGAGGAGCGCCCGCCGCGGCCCGCCGCTCGCCCCGCCACCAGCGGTCGGGTCCATCCCCAAGCTTGAAGCGCGGCCCCGCGTGGCCCGGCATATGGCACCGGTCTTGCAGATCGCCCTGGACGAAGTCAACCTGGACCGCGCGCTCCAGTATGCCACGGAAGCCGTGGCTGGCGGCGTGGAATGGGTCGAAGCGGGCACGCCCCTGATCAAGGCCGAAGGCTTGGACGCCGTGCGCAAATTGAAGCAGGCATTCCCGGACAAGACGGTCATCGCCGACATGAAAACCATGGACACTGGCGCCTTCGAGGTCGAAATCGCCGCGAAGGCCGGCGCCGACGTCGTGGGCATTCTCGGCGCAGCTTCCGACGAGACGTTCGAGGAGGCCGTCAAGGCGGCGCGCAAGTATGGCGCCAAGGTCTACATGGACCTCATCAGCGTCCCCGACAAAGTCGCCCGCGCCAAGGATGCCGAGCGCCTGGGCTGCGATTACGTGTGTCTCCACATGGGCATTGACGACCAAATGGTCGGCGCCTCTCCCCTAGAAGTGCTCAAGGAAGTCGCCCAAGCGGTCCGCATCCCAGTCATGGTGGCCGGCGGCCTCAACACGGAAACCGTCGGGCCCTGCGTGGAAGCCGGCGCCAGCGTCCTGATCGTCGGCGGCGCCCTGACGAAGGCCGAAGACATCACCGCAGAGGCGAAGAAGCTCGTCGAAGGCATCACGACGGGCGCGAGCCTCCCGAGCGAGTTGTCCAAGCGATACGGCCAAGACGATCTGCGTGAGGCCTTCCTGAAATGCAGCACCAGCAACATCAGCGATGCCATGCACCGCAAGGGCGCGATGGATGCAGGCATTCTGGCGCGCCAAACCGGCGCCCGCATCGCTGGCAAGGCCGTGACGGTGTTCACGGCGGATGGCGACTGGGCCAAGACGGTCGAGGCCATCGATGTCGCCCAAGCGGATGAGATCCTCGTCATCGATCAACGCGGCGGCCAGACCGCCATGTGGGGCGAACTGGCCAGCACCAGTTGCGTCGGCAAGGGCATCGCAGGCCTTGTGACCGACGGCGCGGTACGCGACATTGACGACATTCGCGATATGGAGTTCCCTGTGTGGAGCCGCTGGGTGGTCCCCAATGCAGGCGAGCCGAAAGGCCACGGCCAGATTGGACTCGAAATCAAATGCGGCGGCCAGACGGTGCGCAACGGCGACTGGATCATTGCGGACGACATGGGCGTCGTCGTGGTGCCCCAGGAGCATGCCCAGGAAATCGCCAACCGGAGCTTGGAAGTCCACGAGAAGGAGAACCGGCTGCGCGAGGAGATCAAGCGCGGCAAGACCTTGAGCAGCGTGCTCCACTTGAAGAAATGGGAGCAAGTCGTCGGATAATCGCCCTGCGTATCAGGAGAACATCACAATGGATGGTTCAGTTCCTTTGGAAACGATTTATGTGGCGCAGGAGACATCGAAACCCATGGCTGCTGCCACTCGGTTGCGCGATGCGTGCCTCGTCATCGCGGTGACGTTGTCGTCTGCGCTGGGTGTTTTGGCCGTGGTTTAGCGCGCCCGTTCAATCATCTGATCGAGCAAGCCAATGAACCGAGCGGCGTCGGCGTCGCTCCAATCGGCGAACAGGTCGGCAAAGAGGTCCGTCATGCGACCCTCCATCTCTTGGCGCATGGCGTGAAGCTGGGGCGTCGGGTGGACCCATTGGACACGTCCATCTTGCGTGTCGCGGCGGCGTTCGAGGAGGCCGGCTTCGACCAGGCGCGTGACGCTTTGGCTGACGGCGCCTTTGCTGAGTCCGAGGACTTCCGCCAGGCGATGCTGGGGCAGCGGGCCATCCGAGATGAGCGCCTTGACGAGGTGCATGTCTTGGAGAGAGAATGCCGGAGGCAATTCCTGGCGTGCTTTGTCATGGACGACGTGGGTGAAGGTGCGAATGCGGACCAGGAGGTCTCGAATCAGCGCGTCGTCCATGGGGATGCCAGTCACGACCCCTACATAGTTTCGCCCTAAACCGTTTAGAAGGAAACCAACGTCGCGCGGTCCGTGGCCAACCCCTTCGCCGCTGCCGCATCCTGGAGCGCATCCCATCCCGTCTGGACCATCCTCCTGAGCCTCGCCATCGCCATGGGCACCGGCGCCGGCATGGGACAAGCCGAAGAAGGCCGCATCACGGAACTGTTCGTTCCCGACGACCTGCCCGCATTGGAAGTCCAACGGGACATCGAAGCCATCTGGGGCGAATCCGAGGCCACGTTCTTCCTGTATCTGGCCGACGACCCCACAGACCCCGACTTGTTGCGCGCCACGGCTGCAGACATGCAGCGCCTGGCAGCCCTCGATGAAGTGGACGCCGTCATCGGCCTTGCCAGCCTGCTCGAACAACAACTCGGCGACCTTGACGACGCCCCCGACGCCACCATCCAAGCCGCAGCCGCCGAGCTGCAAGGCACAGAAGCCGGCAAGCCATTCATCGCCGATGACGCCCTCCTGGTGCGCATCACCTTCCCACCCGCCGACGACGTCACCACCATGACCGAATTGCTCGACGGTGTCGCAGCCCAAAGCGCAGCCGACGCCGACCTGCGCACGGCCGGGATTCTCTACGTCGAGCAATACCAGCAAGAAGGCGCAGGTGGCGACGTCGCCTTCCTGATGCCCCTGAGCCTCGTCGTCATCATCCTCGTCCTGAGCCTCCTGTTTCGGCGCTTCCAAGACGTCGCAGTGCCCCTGTTCACGGTGCTGCTGGCCGTCATCATGGCCTACGGCACCGTCGCGTGGACGGGGCTCCCCCTCGCGCCGCCGAGCTTCATCGTCATGCCTTTGCTGCTGGGCCTCGGCATTGACTACATGCTCCACATCGTCTATGCGTACCGCGAACAACCCGCCCAGGAACGTGTATCGACGCGCTTCCACGCCACGGGTCGCCACGTTGGATACCCCGTGTTCTTCACGGCCATCACGACCCTGATCGGCTTTGGCAGCTTCCTGGTCAGCAACATTCCCCAAATCCGAACCTGGGGCCTGCTGATTGGCAGCGGCGCCCTGTACGCCTTCATCCTCGGCTTTACCTTCATGCCGGCGCTGTACCGGATTCGCCGCAAGAAGCAACGGCAGACCCGCCTACCCCTCGAACACGCGATGGCCGGCATGACCCGCTTCGTCATGGGCCACCGCAAATCCGTCCTCGCAGCCGTCCTGGTCGTGTCCACGGGCCTGTTCGCTTCGGCGGCCTTCGTGGACATTGAATCCGACATTGAATTCGAGCCCGACGAAGGCGAACCCGCCGTCGCCAACCTCAACGCCGTCCAGGATCGCTTCGGCGGCCAAAGCATCACGGCATTCCTGATCGAATCCAGCGGCCACGACCGTACTGAACTGGCCGCATTTGAGCAAGAACTTGCCCAAAGTCCGTTCACGGGATTCGTGGATGGCCCCACAAACCGACTCGCCCGCGCCGGGATCCCCGACGGCCCCCTCATCGGACCCGCCACGGAGGGCGTCGCGACCGAAGACCACTGGCTCGTCACGGTCGGCTATCTCTTCGAAGACGAAGACGCGGCCCTCGATGCCTTCGAAGCAATCGCTGCCGACTCCGGGCTCGAACCTGGCTTGACCGGCACCGGCTTCATGGACCGCGAATCCCGCGAGAATTTCCTGCCCGCCGTGGCCAAATCCAGCCTCATCGCGCTTGGCCTCGTCGTCGTGCTGCTGGCCGCCATTTTCCGGCGACCTGGACCCGCCAGCCTCGCCTTCCTGCCCCTCGTCGTCGCCGTGGGCTGGCAAATCGGCATCATGAATCTCGTCGGGATCCCCATCAACCCCATCACGGGCGTCATGACGGCCATGATTCTGGGCGTTGGCGTGGATTACAGCCTGCACATCATGTCCCATTTCCAGGAAGACCGACGCAAGGGACGCAGCAGCTACGATGCCGCCTACGCCGCCATGCGAAGTGTCGGAAGGCCCGTGCTCGCAGCCAGCTTGACCACCGTGTTCGCATTCTCGGTGCTCGCCTTCAGCAGCCTCCTGCCCCTGCGGGACTTCGGCCTGGTAGCCAGCATCGCGATTGCCAGCGCCTTCGTGGTCAGCTTGACCCTGCTGCCCATCCTGGCCAGCTACCTCCCCACCCCGCGTGCAGGCTCGGCCCAGGCACCGGTAGCCAAGGCACGCCCCCTTGTCCAGCGCAGCAGTGTCGTGTACGCGCGGCCGGACATCGCGGCCAAGCCCTGGACGGATGTCGTCAAACCCCGCTTTGCCGACCCTGAAGTCCAAGCTTGGTATGACGCAGCGAACCGCGACATGAAGTAGCCGCGAGCCCATCGCCCCGCGTGCAGTTCCTGTCGCGCCTGGCCTCCTGGAGCAACGCCCACCCGTGGAAGGCAAGTGCCATCACCCTCGTCATCACCCTCGCTCTGGGGGCCGGGTTCGGCCAAGCTGAAAGCGGACGCGTCATTGACCAATTCGTCCCTGACGACTTGGAGGCAGCCCAGACCCAGGACGACGTGGAGGCGCTGTTTGGGGCGTCTGAGTTGGCGTTCGTGATGTTCGTGGCCGATGACCCCGGCGACCCGAATCTCCTTCGAGCAGTCATCGCCATGGACGGCGAATTGACGGACCAGGAACTTGTCCAAGATGTGGCCAGCGTTGCAGATTTCCTCACGGAGGGTTCGGACGCGGAACTACGCGAACAATGGCAAACCCTCCAAGGCCAACCCGCCGTGGCCGGACAGTTCATCCGCGACGATGCGACCCTGCTGCGCGTTGCCTTCGAACCTGAATTGGATCCCGCAACCATCACGGAGATTCTCGACAGCGTCGCGGCGCCCGGCGACTGGCAGGTCGTCCGTGGCGGCCTCGCCTACGTGGAAGTCGCCCAGGAAGAAGGCGGCGCCCAGGACGTCCAAATCCTGGTGCCGTTGTCCATCGTTGCCATCGCCATTCTGCTAGGCATTCTGTTTCGAAAACCCGCGGACGTCATCATCCCGATCGCGACGACGTTCGTCGCGCTGGCATGGGCCTACGGCACCATCGCGTGGGCCCAAATGCCGCTGTCACCCCTCGTGTTCAGTGTCATGCCTTTGATTCTCGGCATCGGCGTCGACTACATGCTCCACATCGTCTACGCCTTTCGCGGTGCAACCGAAGGCACCCAGGCCGAGCGGTTTGCTCGAGTCGGTGACCGGGTGGGCGCGCCGGTCCTCTTCACAGCCATCACGACCCTCATCGGGTTTGGCAGCTTCTTGGTCAGCCGCATTCCCCAAGTGCGCAGCTGGGGCCTCTTGATTGGCTCGGGTGCCCTGGCCGCATTCATCCTTGGCTTTCTGTTGCTGCCGGCCTTGTATCGCTTGTCCCGGCCAACCAAGCGCAAACCAATCGGCACCGGCGCCGGCTTGGACCGACTTGGACGATTCCTTGTGACACGCCGCACCCCGGTGTTGATCGTCCTGGCCGTCGTGACCTTGGGCCTCGGCGCCGCGGCGACCCAAGTCGATTTGGAGCGCCAATTGGAAAGCGAGGTGGACCCGGACGATCCAGCCGTTGCCAGCCTCGACGCCATTGAGCAGCGCTTTGGCGGCCAAAGCACGATTCAATTTCTGATTCCTCGCGATGCGGGAAGCGACGCCTTGGAAGCGACCACGGAAGCGATTCAGGCACTCCCTGCCATCGGATTCCTGGACAGCCCGGCCACCCGCATCGAAGGCCCCACGTATCCAGCAGATGACCCCCGGCTCGAAGGCGTCAGCGTGCCCGAGGCGTGGCTGATCACGGCAGGCTATCCAACCAGCGACGAACGCGAAATCCTGCCCGAATTGGAGGCGATTGCAGATGCGCAAGGTGTCGCCATCACGGGACGTGGACTCATTCAAGTCCAATCGGAAGGCGCCGTCCTGGACAGCCTGCTGCTGAGCACTGCCGTTGCCTTTGGGCTCGTCTTGATTCTCTTGTTCGCGATTTTCCGGCGCCCGGGGCCCGCGCTCCTTGCATTTGCCCCCCTGGCGATGGTCTTGATTTGGCAGCTTGGCATCCAGGCCATCGTTGGGATTCCCCTCAACTCCGTGACGGGGATCACGTCCGCCATGGTCATCGGCATCGGCGTCGATTACTCGCTGCACTTGATGAGCGACCTGCGCCGTGCCCGCCAAGAAGGCGCCACAAGGGACGAGGCGGCCGTTGGCGCGGTTCGACACGTGGGCCAGCCGGTGCTGGCGGCAACCCTGAGCACCGTCGGCGCGTTCACCATTCTGAGCTTCAGCCAACTCAGCCAATTGGCACAGTTTGGCACCGTCGCAGCCATCGTGGTCGCGTGCGCGTTCATCGTCAGCATCACGTTCTTGCCCGCTGCAACCGCCGGCGGACCGAGGCACGCCGTGGCGACCCAACCAAGCCCGACATCACCGCCGGTCGAGGCGCACAACCGCTACGCTCGGCCCGATATCGCGGCCAAGTCATGGAAGGAGGTCGTCAAGCCCCGCTTCTCGGACCCCGACGTGCAAGATTGGTTCGAGGAGCGCTAGGCGGCCTTGGACCGACCCGAGCGATACCGGACATCGTCCGGGCCGCAAACCGTGGTGTCCATGACGACGTCCATGACGCCGCCGAGCCATTCTCCTTCATCGAGTTCGAAGAACACAAGTTGCAATCCACTCATGGGACGTGGTTTGCAGGGCGCGGCAAGGCCGCCGACAAGCTACCTTGGACGGCCGCACGGATGAAGGTTTCGCCGTGATCAGGTGCTACTCGATGATCTGCGGCCCACGTGGATCCGTGGAGACGACACAGCCATCTTCCGTGATGATCAGCGTCGCTTCCGTTTGGCTCACCATGCCGCCACTGGTTTCACTCAATGCCGGGTAGTGCTTGATGGCGCCGACTTTCTGGAGTTGGGCCAAGTTGAATTTCAGTTTCTTCGGGTCGATGACATCCGTGAGCCATCGCTCCGAGAACGGCAGCTTCGGGTGGCGCTGCTGGATGGCGCTTGCCAACCGCTTCGTCGTCGGCAGCCGCTGGGGCATCTGCCGTTGGAAATGGTAGATGTTACCGGGCCCAGAGTCGCCGACACGCGCATTCTGACCATCCGTGACGAAGGGTTCGCAAGCCAGGACATCGCCGATGCGAGGCCTGCGCTTGATCTTCATGCCGACATTCGGCACGGTCAGACCGGCATGGAGATTGTACGGCTCCAAACTGTGGCCGGTTAGGTTCTGAATGGTCTTGAAGCCGTGATCAGCCGCCGTCATCTCAATGGCTGCGCCCACGTCGCCGAGGTTGCAATTGGGGCCGATGATGCTGATGGCCGTCTCGAGACAAGCGGCACTTGCCTTGATGAGCTCGGTGTGGTGCTGGCCCGTGCCGACTTCGACAGTCAAGGCATTGTCACTGAGGCAGCCGTCCAGTTCGGCGCCGCAGTCCAATTTGACCAAGTCGCCGTCTTGCAAAACCGTCGCGTCGGCGTGGTCCGGCGTGTAGTGGGCCGCACAGGAGTTCAAACTGGCCGTCGCGGGGAACGCCATGCCAAACCCTGCGTCGAGGACGTGTTTCTCCATGGCCGTGACCACGTCGACCAAGGCGCGGCCAGGCGTGGCGAGTTGCTTGCCGACATCCAATGCCTGCGCTGCAACTTGCCCGGCGCGGAGCCATTTCTGGAAGGTTGCATCGTCCTCGATCGCAGCCACGCTGGAATCTAGTTGG
>JBMZJT010000056.1:0-227 GCA_049617695.1 Thermoplasmatota archaeon
GAGACGGTGGTCGTGAAACTGCCGTCCAATGTGCCGCCGGTGCAGGTGCCTGCGTTGGCGTTGCTGACATCAAAGCCGCTCGGGTAGGTTGCGCGGACCGCGCCCGTCGCCTCGAACGTGTCTTCCGGGGTGAATGTCCAGGTGTGTTGGCTGACGGCCAGCACGCTGAGGCTGGCGGGTTGGACGTTGGTCGTCCCCATGTCTCCGTAGGTGAGCGTTTGAGATCC
>JBMZJT010000056.1:277-8618 GCA_049617695.1 Thermoplasmatota archaeon
AGGCCGAATCCGCCGCTGGAGCCGCCGGTGGTTGGGTTGCGGACGTTGGGGTAGGTGCAGGTAAACGGATCTGCCTCGGGGGCATCGATCATGACATCGGTTCCCGTACTGTCGCGTTGAATGGTCACCACTTGTCCACTCGTGCTTGCAGCGAGCCAGCCGCCGTCAATGTCGGCCTGCGCACAGGTTGCCGCCCCGAGGCTACTGATGTCGTACCCTGATGGGAATGTCAACGAAATTTGCGCGTTGTTGCGCACAATCATATCGCCTCCTGGAAGCTTGAAGGTCATCGTGAGCGTGTTGTATTCGCCGACCTTGTCATCTGGGACTGAGGTCGCGAAATCTGTAACATGGGTCGCTTCAGCATCTTCCGCCAGGAACGGAAGCAAGAGTAGGAACGCGCCGACACTGACGGCCGCGACAAACATCCACCGCATGCGTTTCCATTTTCTTGACCTACTAATAATGCGCGCACGCTCGATGCTGCATGATTTCCATCGGAACCGCGCCGGTACTCCTTAAGAATGGGTCCGGGGTGGGCGGCCAGGTCGCGAGCGCATCATGCACTCGGGCCGCGGAGTCTTTCCGAATGCCCAAGCGCACCGACGTTGAGAAAATCCTGATTATCGGCAGTGGTCCGATCCAGATTGGCCAGGCTGCGGAATTCGATTTCAGTGGCAGCCAGGCGTGCCAATCGGTGCGCGAAGAGGGCTACCAAGTGGTCCTCGTCAACAGCAATCCTGCCACCATTCAAACGGACGTCGAAACCGCCGATGCCGTGTACTGTGAGCCCCTGACGGCCGACAGTGTCACCCAAATCATCGCCAAGGAGCGCCCCGACGGTGTCCTGGCGGGCATGGGTGGCCAAACGGCGCTCAACCTCGTGTCTGAGCTCGCCGAACTGGGGGTCCTGGAAAAGTACGGCGTGAAGTTGCTTGGCACGCCGCTTTCGGCGATTGAGGATGCGGAGGACCGCGATCTGTTCAAGCAGGTCATGATTCGCATCGGCGAACCGGTCGCCAAGGCACTCGTCGCGGAAACTGTGGAAGAATGTGTCCGCATCGCGGAAGAGGAAATCGGACGCTACCCGGTGCTCATTCGACCCGCCTACACCCTTGGTGGCCTCGGCGGCGGTGTCGCCCACAGCCGCGAAGAGCTGGAAGAGGTGTGCGCTAAGGGTCTTGCTTACAGCCGCATCAACCAGGTGCTCATCGAAGAGAGCCTGCTCGGCTGGCGCGAATACGAATACGAAGTGGTGCGCGACGGCGCCAACAACTGCATCACGATCTGCAACATGGAGAACCTGGACCCCATGGGCGTCCACACCGGGGAATCCATTGTTGTTGCACCAAGCCAGACCCTCTCCGATCGCGATCACCAGATGCTCCGCTCTGCGGCTCTGCGCTGCATTCGCGCCCTCAACATCGAAGGCGGCTGCAATGTCCAATTCGCCCTCAACCACGCCACGGGCGACTACCGCGTCATCGAAGTCAACCCCCGCGTGAGCCGCAGCTCGGCCCTGGCCAGCAAGGCCACGGGCTACCCGATTGCCCGCGTGGCAGCCAAGATTGCCCTGGGCATGACCCTGGACGAAATCCCGAACGCCGTGACCGGCAAGACCGTCGCGGCCTTCGAGCCGACGCTGGATTACTGCATCACCAAGATTCCGCGCTGGCCCTTCGACAAATTCCGCACCGTCGACCCCCGCCTGGGCACCCAGATGAAGTCCACGGGTGAGGTCATGAGCATCGGCCGGAACATGGAGGAATCGCTCCTGAAGGCCGTGCGCAGCCTCGAAGTGGACGCGGACAGCCTCGATGCCCCTGAGAACTGGGACGATGAGGAACTGCGCGACCAGCTCGAGAATGCCACGCACCTGCGCCTCTGGGCCGTCGCTGAAGCCTTGCGCCGCGGCATGAGCGTCGACGAGGTCTTCGATCTGTGCGGCTACGGCAAATTCTACCTCCACAAACTCCAGCACGCCCTGCGTGTCGAAGCTCACCTCGCCTCCCACGTGGGCGACGTCGACGCCCTCGCTGCTGCCAAGCAGTTTGGCCTGAGCGACGCAATCATCGCACGCGCCTGGGGCCAAACGGAAGCGGAAGTCAAGCAGGCCCGCCTGGACGCCGGCATCGCTCCGGATTACAAGATGGTGGACACGTGCGCCGCGGAATTCGAGGCCAAGACGCCGTACTACTACAGCACCTACGACCCCATCGACGAGGATGCGCACCTGGCCGCCGACAAGGACGCCGCGGACCGCCGCAAGCGTGTCTTGGTCCTGGGAAGCGGCCCCATTCGCATCGGTCAGGGCATCGAATTCGACTACTGCTGTGTGCACGCGGCCTGGGCCATTCGCGAAGAAGGCATGGCGGCCATTATCGTCAACAACAATCCGGAGACCGTGAGTACGGACTTCGACACGAGCGATCGCCTCTACTTTGATCCCCTGACGCTGGAAGATGTCATGCACATCATCGAGCGCGAACAACCCGACGGCGTGCTCGTGCAATTCGGTGGTCAGACGGCAATCAACCTTGCTTTGCCCCTCGAAGCGGCCCTCGCCGCCCGCCCTGACATCAAGACCGAAGTCTGGGGCACCCCGCCGGGTGCCATCGACCTGGCTGAAGACCGCGACAAATTCAACCAGCTCATGACGAAGCTGGGCGTCAAGCAACCGGAAGCCGGCATCGCTGCGACGAACGAGGAAGCGGTGGACATCGCCGCGCGCATTGGCTACCCGGTCCTGGTGCGGCCCAGTTACGTGCTGGGTGGACGCGCCATGATGGTGGTCCACGATGAAGCCGAACTGCGCGACTATGTCCGCGACGCTGTGCGCGTCACCAAGGACAAGCCGCTGCTGGTGGACCGGTTCTTGCACCGCGCCATCGAAGTGGATGTCGATGCGGTCTGCGACGGCGAGGAGGTCCTGATCGGCGCCATCATGGAGCACGTCGAAGAAGCCGGCGTCCACAGCGGCGACTCAACCACCGTCATCCCGCCGCAAAACCTGTCCGCGACGGCCATCAAGACCATCGAGGCGCATACCCGCGACATCGCGCTGGCCCTTGGCACGCGTGGCCTCATCAACATTCAATACGCGGTCCAAGGGGAGGACGTTTTCATCATCGAAGCCAACCCCCGCAGCAGCCGGACGGTGCCCTACGTCGCCAAGGCCACAGGCATCCCGATGGCCAAGATTGCAGCCAAGGTCACCCTCGGACGCAAGCTCAAGGATCTCGGCTACAGCACGCCAAGCATTCCCCATGTGGCAGTCAAGGCTCCGGTGTTCCCCTTCCTCAAGCTGCCCGGTGTCGATCCGATTCTCGGCCCTGAGATGAAGAGCACCGGCGAGGTCATGGGCATCGCCGACGACTACCCGACCGCCTTTGCCAAGGCCATGGAAGCGGCCATGAATCCGCTACCCACCGAAGGCACCGTCTTCGTGTCCGTGGCCAAGCAGGACCGGCCGCGTGTCCTAGACATTGCGCGCCAACTCTCGGCCCTCGGATTCCAGCTCGTCGCCACCGAAGGCACCGCTGCGGATCTGCGCGACGCCGGACTCGCCGTGACCACGGTCCACAAAGTCAGCGAGCGCAAGAGCCCCGACGCCATCGACCTGATCAAGCGCAAGGAAGTGCAATTGATCATCAACACGGCCAGCGAACGCATGGAATCGCCGCAATTCCGCGACGGCTACCAAATGCGCCGCGTCGCCGTCGAACACGAAGTGCCCTTCCTGGCCACCATCGAAGCCGCCGACGCCGCCGTGCAAGCCATCGTCAGCAAGCGCGCCCTCGACGGACAATTTCCGGTGCGGAGCCTACAAGAATACGCCAAAGGGGTCCTCCTGCATGCGTAAGGACCTCATCGACATCGTCTGCTGCCCCGATTGCAAGGGCAAATTGGCGTTGCAAGGGGCCAAGGAAGACGACCACGGCGACGTCGTGACGGGCGTCCTTCACTGCAAGGCGTGTGCCTTCGATTTCCCCATCGAAGACGGCATTCCGAACTTGCTGCCGAAGGAATACCACGTCAACTAGGCGGGCACCTGCTGCGCCAGGCGCACGACCTGCGCAACGCAGGCCTGGATTCCCTCGCGAACCTGGCGCACGGACGCATCGCCGTACATGTAAGCCGGCGTGCTGACGACGAGGTGCTCTTCGTCGACGATGGCTTCCTGCACGGGGCACGCCATGTGCGCCTTGCCAAGGGCGGCCACGGCTTGGGCGGCGGGATCGTCCGCGGCGCCGACGGTGAGTTGGGTCGCCGTGCTCGTGAATGCTCCGACGCTTGCAGGCGTGATGCAAATGAAGCCTACGGGCTTACTGGCTGCCTGGGTTGAAGTCACGGCGTTCCGCACGGCCTCGTTGACGGTCGCCTCGGTGCCACGGACTGCAAAGTCACTGAGGTTTTTGGCCCCGCCAAAGCCCCCCGGAAACACGAGCGCGTCATATGCGCCCGCGTCATAGTCCGCGAGATCGAAGACATTGCCTCGTGCAATGCGCGCCGATTCAACGAGCACGTTGCGCGTTTCCGCCATCTCCGACCCGGTGGTGTGGTCGATGACATGCATCTGGTCCACGTTGGGGGCAAAGCACTGCCACGTCGCGCCGGTCTCTTCGATGGCAAGTAGGGTCAGAACCGCTTCGTGAATCTCCGTACCATCATAGACGCCGCATCCTGACAGGACGACTGCAACTTTCGTCATGCCATTGGCATCCGCATGGGCCATTTAGGCGAATGCAGCATCGATGCTGCCTCTCATTCAATGATCGTCACCTCGATGTCCGGATTGATTTCTCGGATCTCCGCCAGCGCCTCGGCCATCGGATCCAAGGAGGTCGTGATTACGACGTCCGGCACCGGCTTTCGACGAATCCACATCGCCGCCCCGACGGCGACGAGTACGCCAACAGCACCCGCCACCGCGAGCGGGATCCATCCCCAGTTCGGGCCAGGGGAATGCGTCACCGCGGCTGGCGCGAGGGAGATGTGCATCTCGGTCGTCAGGCCCGATTCATCCACAACACGCACGATGAGCACCGTGGCACGCGTGACGGCGGGTCGCTCAATGCGCTCCCCGGTGCCTAGGGTTTCTCCTTCCAGGTGCCATGCAATGCTCGCGATGCCTCTGTTGTCCTGGGCGGTCACGAAGAACTCGGTGCCCTGGGAGCCAAGCTCGATGCTGGGTCCAGTTTCGTCGCGAGCGATCACCCATGTTGCATGGCTGCCCGGATGGAGCGCTGCAACGCTCGTGATGTGCCACTCGGTGCCATTTCGGGCCAGCAAGACCTCGTCGCGAGCCAACGGGCCCAACGATGCCGTCGCCTCGCGGGCAAGTGCAGAATCGGGCCATTGGATGTGGACTGCTTGGCCTGTTTCAACGAAACCGGAAGGCAGGTTGGTTGCCTCCGCTTCTTGGTAGGTCATCGAAATGGTGCCGGGCATCAGTCGATCGACGTGAATGGCGCGAAGGATGCGTGGTGCAGGCAGCTCAACGTGTGACGTCAGGCCCGGTAGCGAAATCATACCTTCAGGACCGTAGGTCGGGATGATGGGGGCCGCGCGCCCGCTGCCACCACCGCCAACGCTTCGGGATTGCGTAGGGGATGCGGCCAAGCCGTAAGCACTGTTGTGATCGACCGTCACACGGACAACCTGGTTCTCATAGTCGACTTCGTGGTCGTAGACAGTCAAAGGTTGCTCGGGCTGCGTGGCTGCCACCGTGTGCGGGTAGCTGCTGGCCCGCAAGGAACGCCATTCGGTGCCATTCCAAACCATGGCGGACAGGCTCGCCTCACTGACGCCACGGGCTGCCAAGTCATCGCGATCGTAAGGGAACGTGAATGTGAAGCGGTCCACGCCGGGGGACAGCCATCGCAATGTGGCGCCGTCGGGTTTTGCATGCAACACGATGATCTCGCCGTCGCGACGGCCAGGGGCTCGCCATCGGGGGCTGAATACGAATACACGCTCGACGACGAGCCAGGGCGAATCGCTTCCATCGAACTGCCCCCGAGCAACTGTGCGACGATCAAGGTGCCTTCGTGCCACGTGGCGGCATCGAGAGCTCGGTACTGATTGAGTCCCGCAAATTGGGGTGCCTCGCCATCGGCGGCACGCAGGAACAACTGGAGGTCGGTGTTTCCAAACAACATGGTTCGACCTTCGAACGTGGTTGCGTGAACCGTGTCCAGGTTGCCGTGGTTGTCAAACCAGGTCGGCAGCACGCCTCCGGTAGGATTCAGGGCGTAGCCGATGCCGCCAGCAAGCGGCTTGTAGGAAACGGCCACCTGGTTTTCCTCTTCTGTGAGGGAACAGGGGCTGTCTGGCGCCACCAAGCCCACTTCTTCGAACGTCCAATCAGATGTAGATGAAGCCAGATGAAGCAGCCCGGTTGCGTCGACTTGTTCGACGTAGGCAACCGCGATGCCTCCATTGATGGGTGCGGCGCAGAATGCCACCTGGCCCGATGTCTGGGCCAACATCAATGGCGGTTGGTCCGGTTCGGCCAAATTGGTCGCCTGCAACGTGGTTGCGTCGAGGTTTTGGTGAATAATCCAGCCCTCATCATGCGCCACAACTTCCAGTGGCCCGGAACTTCCGTGGGCAATCTCCGTCTGCGTCCAGCTGTCGTCGGCACGGGTCAAACGCAGCTTGCCTTCCAATTGTTGGACAATCGTGACCGTGTCGTCATGGGGCAAGAGGTACGGTTGCGCGGTGCTCAGATCGAGCGGAATGATCGAGTCAAGCCATGTGTCCGGTGCGGTCGTGCCTGCGCCGATGTCCAGCTCCGCGTAACTCAGCGGTGTCACGCCTTGCATCGGTTCGATGCCCGGACGCTTGGCAAGCACGGCCTGGAATCCGCCGACGTCAAAGCACGAATCAACCACGGTTCCGGGAGGTCCGTTCGCATCCACACGAAGTCCCTGCTGCCTCGCGTCGACCCGAGCCACACCTGGCTCTTGGGCAACGGTTTCGCAGGTTCGATCCACGACATGCACCGACATCGAAGCCTCCAGGCTTCCATCCTCGGCCTGCCAGGTGACATGGTGGTCGCCCCGCTGGGTCCATGCGTGCGTTGCTGTGGCGCCCGTCGCCTCGGTGCCATCCGAAAAGGTCCAGGTTCCTTGCGAAACGTCGACACCGGGGGCATACGCGGAGAAGGTCACGCTCGAGGTCGTTTCACCGGTGCGCACCAGTCGAAGCGGGTCGGCCAAATGCAAGCCGATGGCGTCCGTTGGCAAGATGTGCGCTTGAGCGGGTGACGCGCAGGGACTGACCTCGCTGGTGCCATCGCTTCCCGTTGCCGTGGCAACCATTGCGGCCGTCGCTTCGACCAAGACGGTGGCCGTGCCCAATCCGTCCGCATCGGTCGTGACCGTCGCCGTCGCGAGGGACGTGATGAGGTTGATTCGCCCGGGCTGCGGGCACGCGGCCTCAAAGAGTTCAATCTCGAACATGGAGTCGGGCGCTCCTTGCAGGCGGACTTCCACTTCATCGTCTCCCGCAAGGAGAATTGGGTGGTTGGTCAAACCGTTTGGACCACCGTCCCCATCCATCAGGTCGTTGCTGTTTGTGCCGTCCGGCTTGTCATTGGCCAAATCGATGGGGAGTCCGCGACTGTTGTCGATGAGGTTGCCCGAAAGCGCGTGCATGCCGCTTTGCACCCAGATGCCTGGACCGTTGTTGTTGCGAAGCAGGTTGGCCTCGATGCGGCTCTCCGGAGCGGACGTCTTGATGCCCGGCCCTCGGTTCCCTTCAATGCGGTTGCCCTCGAGCGTCGGCGCGCCCCCCGCCCGCCATACGACGCCCCCCTGGTTTGCCGTGATGTTGTTGTCGACCACATCCCAGGTGCCTCCGTCAGCAAGGAGGCCGATCCCCGCGTTCTTGGTGACATTGCTGGCTTGCAAGATTCCAGACGACATGTCGGCGAGCAACATGCCGACGCCGTGGCCGCCCATCACACGAAGGCCCGACACATCGAATCCTTCGCCCTCCAGGTCGACGCCCACCTCGTCCCGGTTGGCCCGCAATGTATTGTCGAGCAATTGGGCGCCGGCACCGGTGACCGTGAGCGTCGTATGCACATGGTTGTTCACGAAGATGTTCTTGTCCAACGTGACGTCATCGCCTCGAATCGTCAAGGCACCGATGTCCGGGCCGAGGCCCTTGAACTGGTTCATCTTCAGATGGGCACCGTTGCCGGTGACGACCAGGCCGCCTCCACCGGCAAATACGTTGTGCGCGACCTCGACGTCGTCGCCCGTCATGACGTGCGACGTGAACGCTTCCATTGTCAAGCGCCGGAGCGTCGTATGGTCTCCTTGAATATGGA
>JBMZJT010000056.1:8628-8845 GCA_049617695.1 Thermoplasmatota archaeon
ACATCCCCGTCGGGTCCGGCGCCATCGATGGTCAAGTTCAAGCCCCTGATTTCCGGCAAATCCGATTCGATCACGACGTGGTCGACTTCGAATGAGATCATGGTGGGCTGTGATGCGCCATGTGCTTCCATCAATGCGGCACGCAGCGTACATCCGCCCCCCACCGCACGGCACGCGCCATCGGCGATGACGTCGGGCCGATCGTCCGATGCGTCGA
>JBMZJT010000057.1:0-8600 GCA_049617695.1 Thermoplasmatota archaeon
CGCTACATCGCCGCCTGGCTCGATGGCCAAGGCGCTGTCGCCATCCACGGGCTCATGGAAGATGCCGCGACCGCCGAAATCAGCCGCAGCCAACTCTGGCAATGGATCCAACACGGCGTCGAAGTCGACGGCCGTGCCTTGACTGGCCCCCTCGTGGCCGGACTCATCGACAGCCACACACGCAACTTGGCCGCCGAATTTCCAAACGGCCGCTGGGACGACGCCGCCAAACTCCTGACCGACATCGTCCTAGCCAACGAATTCCACCCCTTCCTGACCCTTCCCGCCTACGCTATTTTGGAGACCCCATGAACATCGAAGCCCGCATTCAAGAGCAAGCCGACGCCCTCGAACTGGAATGGTCCAGCGACCCCCGCTGGGCAGGGATCGTGCGTGAACATACGGCCGAGCAAGTGGTCCGTTTGCGGGGCAGTCTGACATGGGACCACCCCATTGCGACGCACGGTGCCAAGAAACTCTGGGCGCTTCTCAATGGCAGTGAAAACGACCCGTACATCAACGCCCTGGGCGCCCTGACGGGCAACCAAGCGATGCAGCAAGTCAAGGCCGGATTGAAGGCGATCTATCTCTCGGGCTGGCAAGTCGCCGCCGACGCCAACCTCGGCGAAACCATGTACCCGGATCAGAGCCTCTACCCCGTCAATTCGGTGCCGACCGTGGTGCGTCGCATCAACAACGCCTTCAAGCGCGCCGACCAAGTCGAATGGGTCGAAGGCAACCTGAGCCGCGACTGGTTTGCCCCGATTGTCGCGGACGCCGAAGCCGGATTCGGGGGTCCGCTCAACGCCTTCGAGCTGATGAAAAGCATGATCAAGGCCGGCGCCGCCGGCGTGCACTTTGAAGACCAATTGGCCAGCGAGAAGAAGTGCGGCCACTTGGGCGGCAAGGTCCTCGTGCCCACGAGCCACGCCATCCGGCAACTGAAAGCCGCCCGCTTGGCTGCCGACGTCCTCGGCGTTCCGACCCTGATTGTTGCTCGCACCGACGCCCGCGCCGCGACGCTCCTCACCTCCGACGTGGACCCCATCGACCACGCGCACATCACGGGAGAACGAACGCCGGAAGGCTACTTGCGCATCAAGGCCGGCATGGAACACGCCATCGCCCGAGGCCTCGCCTACGCGCCCTACGCGGACGTGCTGTGGTGCGAGACCTCCACGCCGGATCTCGAAGAAGCGCGTGCCTTTGCCCAAGCCATCCATGCCAAGTTCCCCGGCAAGTTGCTGGCCTACAATTGCAGTCCCAGCTTCAATTGGAAGCAGCACCTGGACGACGCCACGATTGCTGAATTCCAGAATGAGTTGGGCAAGATGGGCTACAAATTCCAGTTCATCACGCTGGCCGGATTCCACGCGCTGAACCACTCCATGTTCCAGCTCGCCACAGGCTACAAGGACCAACAAATGAGTGCGTACGTCGCCTTGCAAGAAGCGGAGTTTGCCGCCGAGCCGCAGGGCTACACGGCCACCAAGCACCAACGGGAAGTCGGCACCGGTTACTTCGATGAGGTGTACCGCGTCATCAGTGGCGGCATGAGCAGCACGTTGGCCATGGAAGGCAGCACCGAGGCGGAGCAATTCCGTGCCAAGCAAGCCTGAATGGCGGCCCGCGGCGCGTCGTCAGCCGGATTGGCTTACGGACGATGCACGTCGCGCACGCTGGCTTGATCGGTCGGGAACAACACCAGCTCCTGGACATTCACGTGGCGGGGGCGCTGCAGGCACCAGAGGATCGTCTCGGCCACGTCCTGTGCACTGAGCGCCCGCGTGCCTTCGTAGACCGCTTTGGCCCGGTCGGCGTCGCCAGAAAACCGGACCATGCTGAACTCCGTCTCGACGAGGCCGGGTTCGATGTTGGTGACGCGGACGCCGGTGCCGTGAAGGTCGAGGCGCAAGCCTTCCGAAAGCGCGCCGACCGCGGCTTTGGTGGCACAGTAGACGCCGCCGCCAGGGTACGTCCAGCGCCCGGCAACGCTGCCCAGGTTGACGATGTGCCCGTCGCCCCGCGCGGCCATCTTGGCAGCAATGGGCCGGGTCATCCAAAGCAATCCGCCGACGTTCGTGTCGATCATCTGCGCCCAATCAGCGGCGTCGGCTTCGTGCATTTTGTCGGTGCCGCGAGCCAATCCGGCGTTGTTGACGAGGATGTCGACGTCGGCCAAATCGGGGCGTGCCGCGAAGACTTGCTCGACGCTGCCACGGTCGGAGACATCGAAGGCCGCTGCCGTGACGGCGACGTGGTATTGCTGGCTCCAAGCGGCGGCTTGTGCATCCAGGCGATCTTTGCGGCGACCGGTGATGATGACGTCACACCCGGCTTGGCACAGAGCTTGCGCCGTCGCCGCTCCGATGCCTGCCGTTGCGCCGGTCACGAGTGCTCGTTTGCCTTTCAACTCCACGCCGCCCGAGTGGCGGCCGCTCATGAATAGACGTGGTCCAGGTAGGATTCCAAGTCGGTCCAATCAGGCGTAGGGCCGCCTTCGGGTAGGCGCGAGACCGCCTCTTGACCACCCATCAAGTAAGGCGCAAAGGGGCCCAGGGCCAAGCGAAGGGCCAGCCGGGGGACGGGCATCCAGCGAATGCCGCCGATGCGCGCGCAAAGGGCCCGGTGGAGGTCTGCGACGGCCACATTGCCGACATTGGCGTTGTAGGTGCCTTCGGCGCCTGAAGTGGCTGCGTGGACCAGCTGCGCGGCCAGGTCATGGGCTTCAATCCAGGGCAAAAACTGTGAGCCCGGCGGAATGATGCCCGCGACGCGCCAGCGATGAAGGGGCTCCAGCCGGCCGAGCAAGCCGTCGCCGGGAGCCAGGACGTGGCCGAAGCGGAAAATCGTCGTCGGGCCCGCGTGGGCGTGTGCTGCCGCTTCCCAGTCCTTGCACACCTGGGCAAGGAAATCGTTGCCAGGCGCGCGGTCCACGGGGCACGGCCCGTCCGGGTCGCGGCCGTAGTAACCCACGGCGCTCGTGCTGATGAGGTGGACGTCGTTGCCGTAGCGCTGGGTCAGGGTTTGGGTGCTACCGATGCGGCTGGTGCGAATTTCATCCATGTACGCCCGATTCCAGCGGCGGCCGCCAATGCTGGCGCCAGCGAGGTGGATGACGGCGTCCACGTCGGGCAGCTCATCGGGCCATTGGACGGCGGTCGCGTGATCTGGCAGGTCCATCTCGGCCGGCGAGCGGCTGGCGGCGAAGACGTCGTGACCTTCCAAGGCCGCCACGACGTGACGGCCAACGAGTCCCGAGGCCCCCGTGACAAGGATGCGCATGCAGCGGCATCAGGCTCGGGGTTCATGGGATTGTCCCTGCGGGGACACAACCGCCGCGTTGGGGAACCAGCAGGAAAATGTGGAGCCTTTGCCGCGTCCCTCACTCGTCACTCGGACTTCGCCTTCGTGGGCCGCCATGATGGATTGCGTGATGTGGAGGCCAAGTCCCGTTCCCGGCATGTCAGGGTCCAGCGAAGCGTGGACCTGTTCGAAGGGCTGGAACACCTGATCGACCTCGTCAGGGTTGAGCCCCAGGCCTTGGTCCTCGACGAACACCGCGACACCGTCGCCGTCTTGTTTGGCGCCGATGCGGATGCGGGTGCCGTCCGGGCTGAAGCGGATGGCATTGGAGAGCAGGTTGTTGAGGACCTGCAACAAGCGCAGTGAGTCCGCGTGGACCTTGGACGCGTCGATGGCGACTTGCAGGAGGATGCCGCGCCGATCTGCCAATTCGGCAAAGTTGGAGCGGACCTCGTAGAGCGCGTCGCGCACATCCAGGGATTCCAGGCGCAGGCTCAAACCGCGTTCCAAGCGGGCCAGATCCAGCAAGTCGCGAACGAGTTGTTCCAGGCGATTGACGTTGCGCGCCAATCGGTCGACGCCAGGAGTCCCTTTGCGATCCAACGTCGCCAGTTGCAGGCGCAGGGGCGTCAACGGCGTGTTCAATTCGTGGGCGACGCCGTTGAGCAGGCGTTTGCGGAAGGCGTCCTGCTTTTCCAGCCGCTCAATCTCTTCCTGCTGGGTCCGCACTTTTTCGGCTTCGAGCGCCTGGGCTTTCTCCTGGGTGACATCTTGAGTGACAATGACGAAGCCGACGAGGGCATCGTTGCGAAGGACCGGGCCCATGGTGCTTCGATACCAGAGCGTGCCGCCTTCCGGATTTTGGGCGGGAATCTCGTAGCTCGTGGGCTTGCGGTGCGTGCGGACGTGATCCATGGCATCGCGTAGGATCAGCGCGCCATCCTCGTCAACGAAATCGACGACGTTTGCCCCGAGCAGGGAGGCACCTTCGAAGTCGGGTGCGACCCGGTTCATGTATTCGATGACGCCGTCCACGGAGCAGCGGATGATGATGGAGGGCGCCGACTCCATGACCGCTTCCAGTTCACTCTGGGTCTGGGCATTGGATTCCATGGCATGGGCCAAGGCCCGTTCGCGTTCCCAGGCATCCTGATTGGAAGTGGCCAAGAAGGCGCTCAGAAGCCCCATGAGGCCGAGATAGCCGATGCGGATGGCCAGCATCGGCGGCGCAATGTTCCACCCCCAGGCCGCCAGAAGCGCGAGGTCGGAGACCATGTACGCCAAGGTGACCCATCGCGTGGTGCGACCGTCGAAGCGGAACGCGACGGCGATGATGGACAGCCCCCATAAGAGGGAAAACGGCGACGAAGGCCCCCCCGTCGCGGTCAGCCAGAGCCCAATCAATACCGCATCCGCCGTCGCCGTCCAGGTCGCACTGGTCAGGGCCGTGCCTGGCTGCGGGGGCCGCAACACGATGGCCACGCTGTACAAATTGGCGACCACGACAATGCTCCAGGCCAACCAAGGAATCCCCGTCGGGTGGAGCCAGATGGCATACACGGCGGAGTTGAGGACCACAACGGCTGCACGCACCCAACCGACGCCGCGTTCGGCGACCCGGGCTTTTGTGCTCGCAGCTTCGTGTCGAAGGTCCACCAAAGAGAAGTCCCCGCCTCGCACTAGATAAAGTGCGGGCAGCGGGGACCACAACCCCCAAGCGCAGGGCCTTTGTCGTTCGCCCGTGGGCGTCAACCTACGCGACCTGTTCCCTCTGCACGAGGTGCCCGATGATTGGTTCCAAGGCAAGACCATCGCCGTGGACGGCCACAACGTTGCCTGGCGCTACCTAACCTCCATCCGCGGCCGCGACGGCGACGTCCTGCGTAACAAAGATGGCCGCGGCATCAGCCACTTGCTTGGACTCACGGGTGTGGTGCGCCAATTCCGTGAACGCGGTGCGGAACCCATCATTGTGTGGGACGGCGCCGTGCATCCGCGCAAACAAGCGACCGTGGATGCCCGCATCGCCCTGCGCGAAGAAGCCGAACGGAAGGCCCAGGCGGCGTTGGAAGCCGGCGATGAGAAGGAATATCATCGCCTGCGCCGGGGCACAGTTTGGTTGACCGGCGACATGATTGCGGACGCCACGCGCCTGATGGAAACCCTGGGTGTCACGGTGGTCACGGCCGATCACGATGGTGAACGATTTGCCGCCAGCCTGTGCCAAGGCGGCCTCGCGGATGCCGTGGCCACCGAGGATTACGACGCCTTGGTCGCCGGCGCCCCCCAGGTGCTACGCAAGGCAGGCGGCCAGGCCCCGGGACTTCACCGACTCTCCGACATGGGCAAACATGCCCTCGAGCTGCGTCATTTGCGCGAAATCGCAATCGTTTGCGGCACGGACTGGCATCCTGGTGTCAAGGGCTTTGGCGCCAAGACGGCGGTGAAGGCCATCCAACAATTTGGGGACTTGGCGACCCTGTTCGAGCAAGTCGAGGCGGGCGAAGAGGGGACCCGATTCCACAAGTTGATCGCCAAGTCCGACATGGATCGGGAGCTCTTCCTGGATCTCGATGCGTTCATTGCGGCCCTGCCGGCGCCGGAATTGCCCCGCCGGGCCAAGCCGTGCCCGGAGATGGCGGCGCAGACCGCCGAGGATTTGGGCATCAGTGCGGAGCGCGTGCTGGGCTGCTTCTGCTGACTTTACCTTTCATTCAACCCCCCTTTTGCGTGTGGAAAACAGGTTGCCCTTCCTGTTGCTTCATCAACGAACACTGCACGCGAAGTGATGCTTTTCTGAGGGTTGGTGGGCCCCGGGAGCCGCGAGCGGCCCCCGGAGAACCCGTGTTGCATCCCATCCGATCGTGAAGCCGACCAGAGGCAGACCAAAACGGTCTGCAACCACAACACGGCGCCCAGGGTTTATCGCCTATCTGGTAACAAACCCCCTGATTTTGCCATCCAAAAGAGGTCGCTGATTGGTAACAAAGCGGCAGGAGCGTCCATCGGAAGCCAAGGGGTTGCCACCAGAAGGCACCCCCACCACGAAACGGTCATGCAGCACCCCCTGACTGCGCATGCATGAACTGGACACCCAACCCCACAGACCGTCGCGCCCTCGTCAATGGCCGCATCCATACCATGGCGAGCCCCGACGACACCGTCGACGCCATTGCGTGGGACGGCGACACCATCACGGCCACCGGCGACGCCGACGTCCGCGCCTGGGCCGCGCAGCACGACGTGGCGCTCGAAGACCTGGAAGGCCGCACCGTGGTGCCTGGATTCGTCGACGCACACACCCACTTCCTACACGTCGGCGTCAAACACACCCGCCCCGACCTGCGCGGCGCCACCAGCCGCGCCGAAGCCCTCGACAGGGTCGCTGCCTTCCTGGACGACCATCCAGAAGGCGCTGTCATCGCGGAAGGCTGGGACGAAGACGGTTGGCCCGATGGCGCCCCCACCAAGGCAGATGCCGATCGGTTGGCTCCCGATCGCCCCCTCGTGCTGCGTCGCATCTGCGGCCACAAAGCCATTGCCAACGAGGCCGCATTGCCCCTGATTCGCAACATCTGGGATGACGACACCTTGGTCAACATGGAAACGGGCGTCCTCCTGGAACAGCCGAGCCTCTACCTCAACGAAGCCCTCCCCGTGCCTCCTGAACAGCTGGACGCGGCCCTGCAAGAATCGTGCGCCATCGCCCACCGGCTCGGCGTCACCACGGTCGGCGATTACGAGCAAGCCCCGTACCGAGAGGCCCTGCTACGCGCCGCCCGCCGTGGGACATTGACCGTCCGCGTGGCCTGTAGCATCTACGTCCAACAGTTGGAATCCGCCATTTCCGAAGGCTTCCAGACAGGGCGCCGCGGCCACGGGCCCGACGACGGCGACGGCCCTGGCACCAGCCCCTGGGTCCAAGATGCGGGCCTCAAAGTGTTCCTCGATGGCAGCCTCGGCGGCCACACCGCGTACCTGCGCAAACCCTACTGCGACCACGCCGGCCACGGCATGCCCAACTGGACGCCCCAGGAGGTGCACGAATTCTTCCAGAAAGCCCACCGGCACGGCATTCAGATCCATGCGCATGCCATCGGCGATGCAGCCATTGACCAGGGATTGGATGGCTTCGAAGCGCTCGAAAGGCCAACGGATGAACCAACGGACGGTCAAACCATGAACGGGCGCGCCGTGACCGGAGAACCACTGCGCCACCGCTTCGAACACTACGAAATCGTCCACGACGACCAAGTGGTCCGCACCGCCCAACTTGGCATCGTCGCCAGCAGCCAACCCAACTTCGTCGGCGTCTGGAGCAGCAAGGGCGGCATGTACGAAGAGCGCCTCGGCGAACGCTTCCTGCTGAACAACCGCTTCCGTTCCTTCAAGAACGCAGGCCTGCGCCTCGCCTTTGGCAGCGACGGCATGCCCTTTGGCGCCCCCTACGGTCTGCAAGCCGCCGTGGACCACCCTGTGGAGGCCGAGCGGCTCACGCCAGCAGAAGCTGTTTGGCATTACACGGCAGAGGCCGCTTGGAGCCTCCACTTGCATGATGTGGGCCAATTGCGCCCTGGCTGGAAGGCCGATCTGTTGATTCTCGACCAACCCAACCTGGACGCGCCGCCAAAAACGTGGACGATTCAGGAGACCATTTCGGGCGGCGTCAGCCGCGGCGGCAACACCGAACCCATCCTGCGCGAAGCGTAGCCAGGCTTTGCAACGCGTCACGCGACGTGCCAAGCCGCCACATCACTGCACATCCAACGCACCCTGCAGCGTGAGCGGAATACCGGAAGCGTGAGGCGCCGGATGCCAGCGAATGCCGGGTGGACATCTCTCACGAACCATGCTACGGGCTCCAAGGTGGCAATCCTACGTCCGATTCAGGTCCACGTGCAATCCAGGCGATGCTACGTTGCATGACCTGTGGAGGAATTTTTGGCCCGAATTCAGGCCTCGAGGTCGTGTTTGGGATCCATCCGGGAACCCCCACCCCATGATTGCATGTGGAAGGTTTTCTGGGAGTGAACTCGAAAATTTGACTGCAACTGCGGCGAAAAGTCGCGGCAACGCTTTTTCCTCTTCTTCTCGTAACTTCCTTGGGTCTATTTCATCTCATTTTCTTTCAGACCGAAGGTCTCCATCATCTTCTGAGCGTCCACATGCAATCATGGGGTTCCCCCTCGCAAGGGGGTCCATTTCTCATCCACGAAGTTGGATGATCCGAGCAAACCTGGGATGCTGGACAAGGCGAATGGCTGTCCAATGGTCCCTCCCGGCTTGCTCAGACG
>JBMZJT010000058.1:0-7696 GCA_049617695.1 Thermoplasmatota archaeon
CGCGAACAATCCAAGATTCCGTTTGCTGCGCCCAGAAAGTGTGGCCAAAGAACGACTCCAATTCCTGCTGCGTGTGGCAATAGCGCCCCGCGATGCTGGCCAAGGTATGAATCCGGATGGCGGCGTCGGCCGCCAATTTGCTGGAAACGGGCTCGGGGCTACCTCGCAAGTATTCCTCGACCAGGGCCTCCTTCATGTCGAGGTCCTTGGCCAAGAGAACGGCCTCTCCGTACGGATCATAACGGGGCCTGCCGGCGCGTCCCATCATTTGATGGACTTCCATCACGGGCAAAGGTCGCACGCCGGCACCGACCTCGAAGCGGGTCATGTCCCGAATGATGACGCGGCGAGCTGGTGTGTTGACGCCAGCGGCCAGCGTGGGCGTCGCGCACAGGACCTTCAAGTCCCCGGCTCGGAATCGAGCCTCCACGAAGCGTCGCTGCTTGGCATCGAGGCCCGCTGTGTGGTAGGCGACGCCAGCTTTGCAGAGCTTCTGGAGCTTCTTGGCGGTCGCACCGCTGTCGCCGTCGGTGAGTTCTTGGGTCGCGTCTTCTAGGCGGGCGAGGGCTTCACTGTCCAAGAGGTGGCGCACGGGGCCAGCGAGTTTGGTCGCCTGACTTTCGGCGCTGCGACGGGTGCTCACGAAGACGAGGCATTGCCCGCCGGCGGCGATCGCGTCTTCAACGAGGCTTGCCACGGGGTCGCCACCGGCATCGAGAACGCGCGGCTCTTGCTCCAAGAGGTCCAGGTTGTTGCCGAGGTAGGTTCCCGTGCGCAAATCCACGGGGCGCCACGTACTGGTGACCAATTCGGCGTCGAGCCACGCCGCCACCTCGTGGGCGTTTGCGATGGTGGCGCTGAGGCCGACAATTTGGGCATCCGGCAGGACGGCGCGAAACCGCGTCAGCAAGACTTCCAGAGTTGGGCCACGGCCAGGGTCATGGAGCAGATGCACTTCGTCGGCCACGACGCAGCCAATGTCATCGACCCATCCCGTGCGATGGCGAAGTAGGCTGTCCGCCTTCTCACTGGTACAGACGATGACGTCGTTGCTGCCAAGGCGCCGGTTGTTGTCGCCTTCATCCAGATCGCCCGTCGCGATGCCGACTTTGAGTCCGAGGTGGCGCCAGGCTTGCAGCTCCTCGAATTTCTCGGATGCCAAGGCGCGCAGTGGCACAATGAACAGGGCCTTCTTTCCGGTATTGATCCATCGATTCAGGATGGCTAGGTAGGCGACGAGGCTCTTGCCGCTGGCCGTTGGGATGCTGACCACGGTGTTGCGGCCCTTGGCAATCGCGTTCCAGGCCTCTTCCTGCGGCGGGTAGAGGGACGAAATGCCTTGCTGGACGAGCACGTCTTGGACGCGTGCATCGATGTCCTGCGGAAGGGCCACGATGCGTCGAGGCCGCCTTGCCTCGTAAAGGCTGGCCAAGGGTCAGGCAAACCGGACACGCCTTGGCCGAAACAGTGGTCTACGAGAGCATTGGTGCAATGAAGAGCCGTAGCAGGCCGAGGACCAGAACCAGAATGCTTGCGTTGCGCAACGTCCGGTCCTCGAGGTCGAGGCTTCGTAGGAGTGCGATGACACCGAACAACACGCCCACCATGGCAAAAATGGCCGGCCAAGCAAGGGGCCCAAAGTAGCCGTAGCCAATGATGCCTGCCCAGAAATCAACCGGCGTGAAACCGATCAACACCAGTGCCGCGCCTGCGAGGAGCGACTTGTCGATGCCTTCCTGGGGTTCGAGGCCGGGGCCCGTGCCTGGCGTCCGTTCCGTCTCCACGCGTCGCGCAGTCAGAGTCGGTTTAACGGCTTATCCGCCGGACTTGGTTACGTCCCGAGCAGGTGCCTGGCGATGACGAGTCGCTGGATTTCACTGGTGCCTTCGAAGATCTCGAAGATCTTGATATCACGCATGTACCGCTCGACGTCGTAGTCCTTGGTGTAGCCGTTGCCACCATGAATCTGGACGCCCTCGATGGTCGCCTTCATCGCCATCTCGGATGCGTAGAGCTTGGCCCGGCTCGCCGCATGGGTGTATGGCTGGCCTTGATCATGCAACCAGGCGGCCTTTAGGTACAGGTTGCGCGCGGCTTCGATGCCGACATCCATGTCCGCAAGCTTCCATTGGATGGCCTGGTTCGTGGCAATCGGCTTGCCAAATTGATGGCGCTCTTTCGCGTAGGCAAGGCTATCCTCGAAGGCAGCCCGTGCGATGCCGGTACTGCCCGCCGCCGCCATGACGCGCCCCGTATCCAGGGTGCTCATGGCGACCTTGAAGCCGTCGCCTTCCTTTCCGAGACGATTCTCGGCGGGGACTCGTAGGCCGTCGAAGAACAATTGGTTCGTGTAACTGGCGTTGAGGCCGAGCTTCTCCTCGTTCTTGCCGACTTGGAATCCGTCGCTCTTGGTATCAACGATGAATGCACTGACGCCAGCGGCATGGTCTTGCGGGGATCCGGTGCGGGCAAAGAGAATGCAGACATCGGCGACCGCGCCGTTGCTGATGTACACTTTCTGGCCGTTGATGACGTAGTTATCGCCGTCGCGAACCGCCGTCGTCTTCAGGCTGCCTGCGTCGCTGCCGGCCTCGGGTTCGGTCAGGGCATAGCAGCCAAGCTGCTTGCCGCTGGCAAGGTACGGGAGGTACGTCTGCTTCTGCTCCTCGCTGCCCCAGTTCAGAATGGGGCTGACGGTCAAGCTTGCGTTCGCGCCGAAGATGACCGAATGGCTGGCACAGGCCCGTGCCAGTTCTTCCGCCACGAGGGCGAAGCTGACGTAATCGGCGCCGGGGCCGCCGTAGGCCTCTGGCACGGTGATGCCGAGGAGGCCAAGCTCGCCCATGCGCTTCGTGGTTGCTTCCGGGAACAAATGCTCGTGGTCGTGTTTGCGGGCGACCGGCTTGACTTCGTTTTCGGCAAAGTCGCGCACCATGTCGCGGATCATCCGCTGTGCGTCCGTGAGCTGGAAATCCATCGGACCACGATGTTGGCGGCGGATGATAAGGCCGACGAATTTTACGTTCAACCCTGGTGAACCGGTTCGAATGCCAAGGTCGAACGGGCCTTCAATGCGCCATCGAATCCACGTTCATGGACTTGGGATGGTGGGCCAGCGTGATCATTGGGATCGGAGTCGCCGGTCATGCCGTTGTCGCGACGGTTCTGGGCACGCGCCTGCATCGACCGACGCGTCCCCTGTGGTCGCGATTCGGGTCGAGGCCGGGGCTGATCCGCTTCAATGGCTTGCTGCTCGTGCTGGCAGCATCCCTTCACTTCGCAGTCTCCTTGGTCAAGGCGGTTGGATCACCAACTGAGGTTTTCTGGTCATCCCTTGCGCCGTTTCCGTTCTACGCAGCTGCCGGTGTACTGGCCGTGCGCGGGGACAATGGATGGTTCCACCATGCGCTGCTCACCCTGGGCTGGCTTGCCTTTGCGTGGCACGCGAGCGTTGCAACCTAGAGCGATGCGCGGCCGACGACGCGCTGAGGCGCATTGTCGACGTGCCACAACACGCCGATGTCGCCAGGGGCCACGACGAGTCCCTTTTGCAGCTCGACCGTCACTTCGCCTTCTTCGCCGGGGCTCGGGGCTTCACTGTCCAGGCGCACCGGGACGAACTGCATGCCGACGCCGAGATGCATCACGCTGCCCGGGCCAAGAGCCTGCTTGCTAAACGCGCTGCGCTTGAGTCGGAACGACAGGCTGCCTCCTGACTTGATGGCTTGCAGATCAGCATCCGCCGGCGCCAGCACCATGCCGCGATCCAATTGATCGGCCTTCGTGTTGCGCAAGGCGAGGCCCACGCGGTCGCCGGTGACGGCTTGGCCGACGTCCACGTCGTGGCATTGAATGCTGCGCACGGGGCAGATGACCTTGTCAGGCCACGCGGAGAGGGTTTCGCCTTTCTTCAGGACGCCCTGTCGCACGACGCCCAGGATGACGGCGCCGACGCCTTTGACATCGAAATGGTGATCGACGGGCACGAGGACGTCGCCCGGCTTCTCCGGAATGGGCGTGGCGGCCACATGGGCGCGGACCGCGGGCCAGTCGGCTTCCGTTTGGATGGGCCAGGATTCCAGGCATGTGCCTTTCAGAAGTGGCTGAATCTGCTCGGGTTGCAGGTAGTTTTGCAGGATGATGATACCGTGTTCGATGCCCGCTGCATCGGCGGCGAGAATCTGTTCGCCGACTTGGGCATTCATCTCGGACACCACGAGCACCGCGGCATCGGCGCCGCCGACGGCATAGCTGAGGCACTTCAATTGGTCCGGGAAGCGAGCCGGCACAATGAGCGTGACATCGCTGCCGCCCTCCTTGAAGTCGTGCAGATGAATGTCGCTCTGGGTGCCGACCTTGCCCAGTTCCTTCTTCGCCTCTTGGTCGCCCAGCAGTGCGACGGTGACTCCGGCCACGGCGCCGCGACACGGGCTTCTGCCTTGAGCGTTGCCAAGCCTTTAGGCCGCTGCGTGGTCACGGCGGCCGTGGAAGAGACCGTCGATTGTCAGGAATGCGGCCAGCGCTACGATTCCAATGAACATCCCTTCTGTCCGCGGTGCGGATCCGAGAAGAGCCCGGAACGCCGCCGCACCATGGATCTTGCTCAGCGTTCCGATCCCGGTCGCCGGCGTGTCCAAATTGGTGGTTTGATTCTGGCGGCGGTCGCTGCCTTGGCGCTGGTGCAGTTCCTGGTCGCTGCCTTCGATGACAGCCCACCAGATGCCGCGACCCTTGACATGCTCTCCGGCGTCGAATTGATGCGCGACGCTCCCGGGGGCACGCTTGAACTGATTGGCGAAGGAACCTACGAACTGCGCACGATGGATGGCATCGTTTTGGCCAATGGCACAATCATGGGTGCCGCGACCCTAGAATTGAACTCCACGTTCACCAACCTGACGTTGCAAGGCGACATCTATCGTCACCTGTATGTCCCGGATGATGAACACGTGACAATCGCGGTCTCCGAATTGTCCCCTGGCGGGCCGGAATGGATTGCTGCTGGCAGCGTCGGGGCGATGCAAATCATTGCAGGCTTCATGGCGTTCTTCGCCGCCCTGACAGTCCTCGGGGGCGTCATGGCATTCCGACTTCGCCAGCGCCGGCTTGCCTACTTGGGCTGCGGCCTGGCCTTGCTGCCCGGTTTGATTTTGGTCATCCTCGTGCCTGCGGCCGGTTTGCTTCTCCTGATCCTGCCCGGCGTGGCCACTGGTTTGATTGTCTCCGGCCGCCACCAGTTCGAGTGATCAGACGACGGCGCCGGTCAAGCCGCGCAGGGTTTCCTTGCGCTGACACTTGGGGCACGTGATTTCCACAGCTTCCCGGAAATCCGTCTCCAAGTCAAAGCCGTGGCCGCACTGACACGTGATGTGAAGCAAACGGCGCTCCAAGGGCTGCGGGCGGCGCCAGGGCAAGAGTGGCGTGCTGCCGCCCTGCTCGCGGACTGTCCGTCGCTCCTCGCCAATGGTTTCCAGGGGTGCGATGCGGGCGCGCCAGCGTTCTTGGCGTTCGCGCTTGCGGCGGTCGAATCGACTGCCAGCTTCGTAGGACTCCTTGCGGGCTTTGTCCAGTTTCTTGCGGAACTCGGGATCTTCTTCGAGGCCGACATCGATGTCGATGCCGTGCTGGGGGTTGTCCCTTTCATGGGCCCAGTAGCGATTCAATCGGTCCTGCGTCCAGCCAATGTAGAATCCATTGCCAAGAATCGGCACGAGGCCCAGCAGGCACAACGCCCACGTCGGGCCGTATTTCAGCTCGGCATCGCTGTGCAAATCTCGGTTCAAGCGCCCCGTTGTCTGGCATTGCACAATGAAGGGCCCAATGATGGGCAAGGCAAGCAGGAACGCATTGAGCCGATGGTCAATGGCGAGCGCGGCGTGGCCGTCGATCTCCTTGTTGACCCGGTACAACCAGATCCGGCGGGAGATGCCGAAGGTCACAATGTACAGGACCAGGCGTTTCCAGACCACCCGGTCGCGGCCGACGAAGACGACGCGCACACCCCATCGACAGGCGCCAATGGTTTGAAGGCATCGACCCTGAGCGACTTCCCACAAGGGTAGTTTCAAAGCCTGGACGCGAACCGTTCATCGGCCCTTCCATAACCCTTATGTCGGCGCCTCTGGCATCTTCGCGACATGTCCCTTCGAAAGGCCTTGTTGACAGTCGTCACGCTCATGGCTGTGACGCTGTCTGGCTGCACCTCGGAAGAAGACGGCGGTGTCCACGGCTTCGTCGTCAAAAGCACCCCGGCCGACCCTGTGACGGAGCCTTTTGTCTTCGAAGCCACCGTCAGCGGTGACAGCTACGAATGGGACCTCGGCGACGGTCGCGCCAAGCAATCCGGCAAGACCCTCGAATACGTCTACGGATTCACGGACGGCGTTGTCAAGCCCAAGCTGACCGTCGTCAGCGGCGGCGAACCCCAAGTCTACCAGGCCCGCTCCATCACCCTCGGTACGGGCCAAAACCAAGACCCCAACCTCCAGATGAGCGTCGAATGGGATTGGATCACCGCCGGTGAATCCGTCACCATCAGCGGTGCCGGCAGCACCGACCCCGACGGCGACCCCCTCCTGTTCAGCTGGTTCTGCCAGCGCGTCAGCGGCATCGGCGTCGTGAGCGCCGGCCCCGGCCACGCCCACGCAGGCGGCGGCGGTGCTGGCTTTGGAAGCGCCGGCGTCGACTCCATTCCGGCCATCCTCCTCAACGGCACCGAAGTCCCCACGCCGGACGCCGAAATCAGTGGCGACTTCTGCGAAGAACTCACCGCCCGCAGTAGCAGCTTCACCGAAGAAGCCACCCTGCGCGGCGCCTTCGCCGAGCCCGGCATCTACAAGGTGACCATGCTCGCCAAGGACCCCAAGACGCCCAGCGTCCCCGGCAGCCACACGATCTACGTCGCGCCCGCCGAGTACCCGCGCCTCGAAGGTCCCGTGACCCTGGAATTCTCCGGAAGCTTCCAAAACGGCGTCCCGGCAACCCTGGATCCCGTGATGGCGCAACTGGAACAAGGTGACCACATCGCGGAGCACGCTTTCCAGGTCACCTACCCGCTGCTCGGCTTCGACCTCGACTTCAACTTCGCGGAAGGCACCGGCAACAGTGTGACCTACCACATCATGAAGCCCAACGGCGAGGCCAAGTCCACGGAGGAATCCAGCGACGACCTGAGCCGCACTGATGCCGGCTACCTGGCCCACGGCAGCGCCGACCACCGCCTGCGCGTCTACGCACGCCAGGGTGTGGATCTGACGTACGATGCCACGATCACGCTCACCTACGAGACCGATCCGTCCAAGATCTTCGAGGACCCGGTCAACCACTGAGGCCCCCAACATGCGCATTCTGCTACTTGCAACGCTCGCTACAGTGACTGTCGGCCTGTCCGGATGCTTCGGCTTCGACGCCGGCGGCGAACTGGACTTCACGCCTGGCAAGGACTTCGAGGAAACCGGCAACACCGTCCACCTCAAGTCCAAGGTCGCCGACCTGCTCAACCACCAAGTCTACCCTGGCTTCACGGCCAACTTGTGGGCCTTCTGCATGATTCCGGCCGACGCGTCGGATGAATACAGCCGCAACGCCATCGAATACTGGAACCCCGTCGAAACCGACGGCGAACTCTCCGGTGCCGGCGGCGCCTACGCCGGAGCCTGCAGTGTTCCCGGTCCGACCCTGCGCGTCCAGCAAGGTG
>JBMZJT010000059.1:0-7693 GCA_049617695.1 Thermoplasmatota archaeon
AACGAGGCCGTCTTGCGCGCCGACGTTGTTGCTGTAGAGGCAAAACACCGCATTCTCGATGGCCCGGGCAGGTAGCAAAGCCTCGAAGAACCGTCGACTACTCGAGGGACTGGCACTGATATTGACTAGCACGTCGGCACCGTCCAGCGCTTGGCGCTTCTGAAATTCCGGGAAGTACAGGTCGTAGCAAATGTGGACGCCAATCGCGCCAAGGCGCGTGCGCCAAACTGGCTGGACGGGCCCCGACGCGAAAAACAGGCCTTCGCGAAACGTCGTAAACGTCGGCAAGGCACGCTTGCAAATCCAGGTCACATCGCCAGCATCATCGATGCATGCGGCTGCGTTGTAGGTGATGCCCGCCCTGTTTGTGTACGGCGTCCCCACAATGAGGTGGGCCTTCGCTCGTTGGCAGGCGGCGCGAAGGGGCTCCAGGCGAGGGTCTTCATCAACAAACGCCAATGCTTGGACCTCGTCGCCGATGTTGTAACCTGTGAGAAACAGCTCCGGAAACACGGTCAGCCCGTCTGACTCCAAATGCGTGGCAACGAAGTCGATATTTGCGGCAACGTCACCGAGCTTCGGCGCGGCACTCCAGAGGGCAACCTGCACGCAACCCCCAAATCGAGTGGCTACTTGGGCGCTTCGTGGAGCCGGGATCTCCGGAAGAATGGCGCGCCATCATCCGGCGATTTCTACGCGACCACCTTAGGCGAAGTCCCTGCGATGGTTTCGTCGTCGGCGTGAGTGGCGGAATTGACAGCAGCCTGACTGCCGCGCTCTGCGTCGACGCGGTGGGTTCGAAGCATGTGCATGCCGTCCTAATGCCACACGCAGACTCAGACCCCTCTGACTTGGAAGCGGGTCGCGCCATTTGCAATCACCTTGGGCTCGAGCCGGAGGTCATTGACATCACGCCCCTGGTTGCAGGCCTACGGGAGGCCTGCGGCGTGGACGACCCATTGATTTTGGCCAATGCGAAGGCCCGTGCGCGGATGATGGTCCTGTATGCCCGCGCCCAAGAGCAAGGGCGGCTCGTTTGTGGCACGGGCAACAAGTCGGAGCTATTGATTGGCTACTTCACAAAGCATGGCGATGGCGGCGTCGATTTGGAGCCCATCGGCGACTTGTACAAGACGCAAGTCAAGCAGTTGGCGCAGATGATGGGGATACCTTCGGCGCTTGTGGAGCGCCCTCCGTCAGCGGGCCTGTTGCCTGGTCAAACGGATGAAGAGGATCTCGGCATGTCCTACGCGCACCTCGATGCGATTCTGAAATGCATCGAGTGGAATACGCCGCGGGCAGACATGGCCCGGCGGGCGGGGGCGTCAGAGGCCGAAGTCGAGAAGGTGGTGGAGATGGTGCATGCCAGTGAACACAAGCGGCATGCGCCGTTGGTGCCGAAGTTGGGCGCGCGCACGGTCGGAATCGACTGGCGGCGCAGTGTGCACCGCGATTAGCTGGCTGCGCTGGCCCGCATTTCGGGGAGCCAGAAGTAGGTCTGGCGCGTGTCTTGCAAGCTCACGCGGCGCTTGACCAGGCCGTCTTCCTGAAGTCGCCGCAGCGCGGTGTACAAGGTGCGCCGCGGGAGGCCAGTTTCTTCCTGGAGCACCTTGTTGGTTTTGGGCTCATGGTCCTCGAGGGCGCACAAGACCGCCTGGACGGAGGCAGGGGCCTCCGGGACCAGGTCGGCTGCTTGGCAGGACGTGTTCAGGTGTCGTTCCATGGCTAATGGTATAGTTTCTGAACCTATATGAGTGTAATGTTTATACTGCAAGGAGCCATGCATCATCTGTGTCTGGTTGCTGCCCGTATCGGACCGCATTCGATCTGCTGTCCAAACGGCACGCCATGACGATTTTGTGGCTGCTTCAGGAGCGCCGACCCTTGCGGTTCACGCAGTTGAAAATGGAACTCAGCGTCAATCCAGTGACGCTGACCCAGCGCCTCTGCGAACTGGAACGCGCCGGAGTCCTCCAGCGCACCGAATTTAGGGAGACGCCCCCGCGCGTTGAATACGACCTGACAGAGAAAGGCATGGACCTGTTACCCCTGATTGAACAGGCCTGCGCATGGGCCAAACGATGGGACGCCAGCCCCATTCGCGCCTGAAAACGTCAAAGCCGGCACCGCACTGGCGTCGCTGTGGCACGCATTCTGGTCGCCGGCAGCACCGAACATATGGCAGCGCGCGAGCTGTGCGACCGCCTCATCGCCCAGATACGCGACGATGGCCACGACGGCGCCATGCTGGAGACCCTCGCCGACGTCGCCGACGCAGACGGCATCCTGTTGCTGCTCGACGCTTGCGACCCCCTCAGCGGAGCCGCGTTGGGCATGGCACATCAAGCCGGCAAGCCATGCATGGGCTTCGGATCCAAGCCCACCCCCCTGGACCAAGCGTGCAAAGCGATCCGCCTGGAACACCCCGAAGCTGCGCTGGACCAATTGCCAGCGTTGTACGAACTGGTCAAACCGTTTGCCGGGCGCGTCGTTCGCGACAAGATTCCAGAATTGGTGCGCGAAGCAGGCCACTCCGTGGCATTCCGCGAAGTGACAGGTGACGAGCGCCCGCGCTTCTTGAAGCAAAAAGTGGCCAACGAAGCCCAAGAATTGCTGCGCGCCGACGTTGGCAAGGAAAAAGAGGAAATTGCCGACGTGCTCGAAGCCTTGGAGGCCTTCATTCGAAGCCGCGGCGTGGACCGCGACGACCTCAAACGCATCAAGGACGCCAAGCGCAAACGGCGTGGCGGATTCGACAAGGTCTACGTGGTTGAGAGCACCGCAACATGATTCTCGGGCTGGACCGCCCGCTCGTCCTGAGCCCGATGGTGGACGTCACGGACGCCGCATTTCGCAGCGTTGCCTCCGAATGGGGCGCCGACATCACGTGCAGCGAAATGGTCAGCGCGGCAGGCCTCGTCAATGGCAACCGCAAGTCGTGGCACCTCGTGACGCCGTGGCCCGGAGAGTCGCCCTACGGCGTGCAACTGATGGGTGGCGACCCCGACATCATGGGCCGCGCCGTGGCCCAGGTTGCCGAGCGCATCCGGCCCGATTTCATCGACCTCAACCTGGGCTGCCCGAGTCCGAACATCCTGCGTTCCTGTGCCGGCGGTTTCCTGCTCAACGACCCCAAGCAAGCGCGACGCGTTATCCAGGCGGCCACCGATGCGACCGATATTCCAGTCACGGTGAAAATGCGAATCGGGCCGACCGTCGACCGGCAGACGTTCCTCGACGTCGGGCTTGAAGCGCAAGCCGCCGGTGCCGCTTGGTGCACGTTGCATGGCCGAACCGTGGCGCAAGGGTACAGCGGCAACGCAGATTGGACCAGCATCGCCCGCCTCGTGGACGGACTTGACATTCCCGTCATTGGCAACGGCGACCTGCGCGGGCCCGACGACGTGTTGCGTATGCGTGAAGACACCGACTGTGCCGGATTCTTCATCGCGCGGGCCGCCATGCATGACCCCACCATCTTCCGCCCAATGCGCCAAGCACTCGACGGGTCCGACCCGGAGGCACCCGCGGATTTGTTTGTCCGGCTCGGCGCCCTGACCACTTACCTGGACCGGGCATCCACACTTGGAGAAGTCCCTCTTGCGGTCCTCAAACGCCAGGTGACACGGTTCCTGTCAGCTGCGCCCGGCGCCAAGAAGCTGCGCGCGGCCGTTCATGCGGCGCCAGACGCCGCGGGCGTGCGCGCTCTACTCGAAGTTGCGCGTTTGGACCATGACCCAAGCGCCGGCGTAGAATAACACGGCGAAGCCGAGGCCCGCCACGACGGAGAGCCAGGTATGGGCAGGCGCCTGTGTAGGCACCAGGAAGGAGAATCCAAAGGCGAAATCTTCGCCAGCGATGACTTCGTTGGCCTTCGTGAAGATGCTTCCAGGATTGAAGTAGCGACTCCAATCGTACTCGGCGGCGTCAGGATCCAACTCCCCGAATGCGGCGTTCTCTTGATCCGTCCAGAGGTTGATTTCACCAATCAGGCCGACGAGCGGCAGCGCCAAGAAAGCGACGCCGAAGGTCATGAACAGGCTCGCCAAGGTGCTTCGCGTCAAGGTGCTGAAGAACAAGCCCATGGTCGAAAACACGGTCAAACCCAAGACAATCATGCCCAGACCGCCAAAGAACCGCCCCCAGTCCCGTGCAATGGTATCGCCGGGGAAGATGGCCTGCAAGACGAGGTAGTCAATGATCATCAGCAGGCTCACCATGACGACGAGCGGTACGACGCTTCCAAGGAACTTGCCAAGCAGGAATGCGCCGCGCGGCACGGGCTTGCTCAGCAGCAGGAAGATGCTGCGATTGTTCCATTCGGAACAGACGGCATCGCTCGTCATGATGATGGCGAGCACTTGCATGAAGAACACGCCACCTAGAATGGGAATCGTGAGGAAGAACGCCATGGCCACGTTCTCGCCGCCTGGAACGTAGGGCCCGTCGGCGCGATTGGCGCCATCTCCTTCGGAGAATGCTTCATCGAAGCCTAGGGAGACTGGGAAGACGATCGTCGTCACGATGAGGCTGGCGGCAAACAGCAGCCCAACGATGATCAGCCGCGTGCTGCGAATGTGTTGCAGAAATTCCTTGCGTGCAACTTCGCGGGTGGCGTGCCAGAACATCAGCTCGCCTCCGCGTCCTGGGTCATTTCCAGGAAAACCGCTTCGAGGCTTGTGCTATCGTGCTTGACTTCGAGAATGCGCCCGCCGGCGCCAACGAGGGCGGCCACGGCGTCGGGGATGTGGCCTTCTTCACAGGAGAAGACGAGTTGATCGCCGTCGAGGCGCTGCTCCGTGGCGCCGGCTTGTTTGACGGCGGCCTCGAACTTTTTCATGGGCTTCTGTAGCCGCACACGGACACGGTTCAGGCCGCCCGCGTTGGCGCTGCGGCGCAAATTCTGCACGCGGTCCGTGAGCTTGATTTCTCCTTTGTACAGAATCGCGACGCGCTCGCAGACTTGTTCGACCTCGTGGAGCCCATGGCTGTTGAGAAACACGGTCGTGCCATCGCTTGCCAGGCCGCGGATCATCTCGCGTAGCTCGTAGGCGCCTTTGGGATCGAGCCCATTGGTGGGTTCGTCGAAGAACACCAAATCAGGCTCATGGAGCATCGCTTGTGCGATGCAGATGCGCTGCTTCATGCCGTGACTGTAGCCCTTCACTTTGCTATCGGCGCGCTCCTGCATGCGGACCAAGTCCAGCATGGCTTCGATGCGGGCTTGTCGGTGCTCTTTGTCCATCCCTTGCAACCGGCCGTAGAAGTCGAGGTGCTGGCGACCGGTGAGGTTGCTGTAGAAGTCGTATTGGTCGGGAACCAAGCCAATGTGCGGGGCGACGCTCGGAGGGCTTTGGATGGCATCCATGCCGAGGACCCGGACTTCGCCGCCATTGGGTCGAACGAACCCAGTGACGCACTTCGTGAACGTGGTCTTGCCGGCGCCGTTGGGTCCCAGAAATCCGAAGACCTCTCCTTTGCGAACGTCGAGGTCGACACCTTTGAGGGCGTGGATGGGGCCGTAATTCTTGCGCAATCCTCGGATGTCGAGCACCGACGACACACGATGCAACCTGGTTCGACCTTCTTGAACGTCGTGGGTCAATCCTCGGTATGTCCTTGAGGCGAGCCGACGTGGCCGGCTTGTGCTTCTGGCGCTTGATGACACGGACAGCCCTTCAGGTGGCTGCACCACGTTTACGGCGCTGGAATTGCTGCACCGAGCAGGCCTCCATCTGCGCTCCATGCCACGCCTGGTCCGCTTGAATCCGAATTGCCCACACAAGACGCGAGGCAATGGCGCCGTCGTCCTCGACTTGGCCACGCCGACGGGGCCCCGCGTCACGATTGGCAACTGGCGCGGGCGACCCATCGAAGCATTCCCTGACGGCGACGACCCCCAGGTGGACCCGGAACTCTTGTGGGGCATGTTGCGGGCGTTGGCCCAACCCGATGCGGATGTCGCCATGGCGTTGGCCACCGAACCGTTGGCCCCGTGGGCCTATGGAGCAGCGGTGTCGACGGAAATGAACCGGGAGGAAGCCCGCGCAGCGCTTCGTGGCACATGGTTCCTGGGCGGGCAAGGCCTCGTGGGCTGCGCCGGCGCGCTATCATGGCCGGGGCCTGCAACCTCGTACGAGTGGATCGCCTATCGCGAGCCGAGCCGCTGGGGCACGCCGCGCACGGTCCATGCCGAGCCTTTGCTCAATCTCCCTGAGACGTTCCACACGTCCGAGGGCGGCCGCTTGACGTGCGTTCCGAACACGCCGTGCCCGGTCCTCATGGGATTGCGGTCCAAAGAGCCGGAGCCACTTGTGGACGCCATGGGCGCAGCCAACCAGGCTGCTGGCGAACCGGTTGCCGGCTGGTGCATCTGGGCAACCAACCAAGCCAGCGGCGATCACGTCGTGCCGGTGACCCAGCTCGAAGAAGCCCCCACCTGGGGCACGATCGAAGTGCCACTGACCATCGCCACCGAGCCGACGTCTGCACCGGGCGGCGTCGCCTGCGTCCAGGCGCGCGATGAGACGGGCCAAGTTGTGGACCTCGTGGCATTTGAACCGACGAAGGCCTTTCGTCATGCAGTCTGGAACCTCCGTGCCGACGACCAAGTGGTGGCCACAGGCGCGTACCAAGACGCGGCCATGCACCTGGAATCGCTACGGCTCGTGGCCCCCGTGCCCGCGAAAGACGCCAATCCGACGTGCTGTGATCGGCCGATGAAGTCCAAAGGCACGGGTGCAGGATATCGATGCAAAACCTGCGGCAAGACGGCTCCAGAGCAAGCCGCGAGCCAGGTGGAGCGGATACCCGGTGCATGGGAAGTTCCGGTCAGCGCCCGGCGCCATCTCCATCGGCCGTTGGCGTGGTGATGGGCACCAATACGGCTCGATCCACTTGACGCATCCGTTCGAGGGTCGCGTGCAAGTCCAGGATGCGTGCCGCGTCGCCGCCGACGAGCAAGACATCCATGCATTGCGTCGGATCGCAATGGGTGTGCATCAAGCTCAGGACGACGTCGTGGAAGGCATGGCGCACTTCACTGATGCGCGGCTCTTCTCCGTGGCGGTAGGCGACCGTGATGCTTCCGTGAATGTGCCCGCCCGGAGTTTGTCGATCGGCGCGTTCTCGAATGGCGGCTCGCACGAATGCGCTGCGGCCAGGCGCTCCTTCGCGTTCGATGGCCGCATCCATGTGCTGCACGAGATCATCCGGGAGGCTGACACTAACAACGGCCATTGTGAACGGCACACCACCGATGTTCATAATGCTGAGCATACGGTTATGAAGCAGGTCGAGTCGGCCCGCACATGAAGCGATTCAGCCCCCTCCCGATTGCCGCCCTCTTCGTGGCCGCCATGCTGGCTGGCTGCACCCAAGCCGAGCCTGCCGACATCGCCGTCGCCAGCTACCCCTCCGCCTTCCTCGTGGAAACCCTCGTCGAAGACGACTTGCGCGTCGTGGACCTGGGCAGCTCCGCCGCGTTGCACGACTTCGAACCCAGCGTTCGCGACCTCGCCCAACTCCGCCAAACCGACCACCTTGTCCTCTGGAGCGAAGGCTTGGAATCCTGGGCCCACCGCGCCGAAGAAAGCCTGGGCCGCAATGCGCCCGACGTCGTTGCATTGATCACCTTGCCCGGTGGCGAGGACTTCCTCGACTTCGCGCATGAGGACGAACACCAGGACCACGG
>JBMZJT010000060.1:0-7670 GCA_049617695.1 Thermoplasmatota archaeon
AAGGGCGCCCGTCTTCAGAAGATGCAGTTGGAGGCGCACCGGCGTCAGCGGGGTGTTCAATTCGTGGGCCGTGGTGTTGAGAATCTGCGTTTTGAACTGGCTCGTCTCCTTGAGGCGACGCAGTTCTTCCTCGCGGGCCATCGCGTCGCGCAGCTGGCCCATATCCTCCTTGACCACGTCCAGCGGATCCAGGACTGAGATCCGCAGAGATTCGCCATTCAATTCGACATGGCGCGGCGTCACACGGACGGGCATTTCGGTGCCATCTGCGCGTTGCAGCATGCCAACGAAATGGCTCTCGTCGCTGCGTTGAAAGCGGGCCTCCACATCGGCGCGGCTGGCTTCACTGATGAGGGGCGCCAAAGGATGTCCGACCAGCTCATCGACGTCTCTCTGGAGCAGGGCCGCCGCCGCTTCATTGACGGCGCGCACCACGGTGCCGTCGTGGACAACCATGGCCGCCGGCGACTGGGCAAACAACCAACCCGCGAGGGCAGGCTCCCCTTCTGGCCCGTTCACTGAAGAGCATCGCACGCAGGCAGTATAAGAATCCCCGGCTTGGGCCCCCGGCACCAAGGCCCCTCGGACCCAAGGGCAAGGCCGACCACCCCTCGCGACACGGTTAAGACCTCCAAGCGCGGACCGACGAATATGAATGCGCTCGTGCCCAAGGATCACCACCGCATCCTGCTCGTGGACGACGAACCGGACATCTTGGAATCATTGCAAGAGCTGCTCGAAGCGGCCATTCCAGGAAGCGAGGTCACCGTCGCGGAGTCCGGCGAAGCCGCCTTGGAACACCTGCGCAAGGGCTCCTTCCATGTGTTGGTCAGCGATTACAAAATGCCTGGCATGAACGGCATGGAGTTGCTACGGGAAGCTCGCCGCGTCGCCCCCGCCACGCCGCGGGTGCTGATGACCGCATTCCCGGATCTTCAGATTGCCATCGAGGCGATCAACGACGCGCGCATCGAGAATTTCTTCACCAAACCCCTCGACCCGGAAGAGGTCGTCGAAGTGTTGGACGCCATGCTCAAGCATCGACGCGCCTCCTTGCACCGCGACCGTGCGTTCGCCCGCGCCATGGACATGGCCCGCAAGGGGGACGACGCGTGAGCGACACCAAAGAAGCCGCCCTGGATGTCCTGGATCAGCTCAGCTCCCAGGAATCCATCTACGGCGCCTGCCTGATCAGCCGCGACGGCTTGCCCGTCCTGCACCACTGGCCTCATCCAGCGGACGTGGACACCCTGGCAGCCATGGGTGCCGCCTTGATGGGTGCCGCCGAGACGAGCCTCATGGAATTTGGCGACCGCGACGTGGAGACCGTCCTCATTGTCTCCGAGGGCCTCCGACTCGTCATCCTGGGCGTCGACGAAGAACTGCTGCTCCTGGCGGCCATGGACCGCAGCCTGCCCATCGAGAACTTCGATCAGCACCTGCAAGTCACCTTGACACGCCTCCACGACATCCTCGGAGCATAACGTGGAATTCGGGGTGCCTGTCCTCGATGAACGCCTCACCGGCGCGCCCGTGCTGCTGCGCGGCCTCCCCGGCGTCGACCCGGCGCCGTTCGTGGACCAAGTCATCCGCCGCGAAGGCAAGCCCATCGTCTACCTGACCCTGGAAAAGCCGCCGCAACGCATCCGCGACCGCCTCGCAGCCAAGGGCATCAACGCACCCCTCCATTTCATCGACGGCCACCACCCCCGCATCGGCATGCCGCCCGATGGCATGCCCATCGACATCCACAACCCGCTGAGCCTCATCCAAGCCCTTGACGAAGCGGCGCAGAAACACCCGGACGCGTTCCTGGTTCTCGACGACTTGGGTTCCATGGCCATGATGGAACCGGCCCGCCTGGCATCTGCATGGCAGCGCCTCGTGGCCAGTGCCCATCGGCTCCACGGGCCGCTGGCCGTGTACACCCAATGGGACACGCCACCGGTGGATTTGGACGCCTTTGGCGACGAAGTGCGCCTCCTGGGCATCCAGGAACGCATCATCACCCACGAATACTTCCGCGTCCGACCCCAAGACGGTGACCAACAAGCGCCCGTGATGTACCGCGCCGACATCCACGGTGTGCGCGCCTACATCCCCAAACTCGTCGTGACGGGCCCCGGCGACGCCGGCAAATCCACGTTCATCCGCAGCCTCTGTCCCAAGGCCGTTTCCGCCGAGCGAAATGGCACGACAGTCGCCGGTGATCGCGGCACGACGACCATCCGTGGCGTCGAAGTGGAATTGTTCGGAACACCGGGTCAGAAACGCTTCGACAAACTGCTGCCAACCCTCATCGGACAGGCCATGGGTGTGCTGTTTCTCGTCGATGCATCGGACCGCGATGATTTTCAAAGGGCAGCACAGATGCTGCAACTGGTGCGCAAGACGGGACGCCACATCGTCGTGGTCGCCAACAAAATGGACCGCGACGGGGCCACCGAGCCGGAGCGCTTGGCTGCAGCCCTCGACCTGACGGATGACACGCCCGTCGTTGCCTGCACGGCGACCGACCCGGACGCCGCGCGCCAAGCCCTCGATGCCATGATTGATGACCTGCTCCAGGCGGTGCCTGCATGACATGCAAAACCGGCGTCGCCAAACTTGATCGCCTCCTGGGCGGGGGCGTGCGTGAAGGCAGCCGCGTCATCCTGTATGGACCCAGTTTCCAAGGCAAGGAAACGCTGGGGCGTGCCGTCTTTTTGGCCGCCCTGGCTCGCGGCGAACCGGCAGTGATGATCCTGCTCAACCGCGGCGTGGACGAAGTGCGCGAAGACCTCGCCGCCGCCGACAGCAAATTCGCGGATTACGAAGCCAAAGGCCTCGTCCACTTCGTGGATGCCTACAGCAAGTCGATCGGCATCGAAGAGGAACGCAAGGACACCGTGTACGTGGACAGCGCCACGGACATGAACGCCGTCAGCCTGGCGCTCAACCAAATTCATGCCAAGATTCTCAAGGACCACGAGAAGCACGTCTTGGTCCTGGATAGCGTCTCCACATTGGTCTTGTTTGGCAACGGCCAAGCCACATTCCGCTTCCTGCAAATCCTTGTTGGCCGCGCCCGCCAGGCGGGCGCCACCAGCTTCCTGTTGCTTGACCACGGCATGCACAGTGACGCCGAAGTCCAGATGTTCAAACACTTGGCCGACGGCGTCCTGATGATGCGCGAAGACGGCGGCAACACCCAGCTCAACATCGAAGGCCTCGGCCTCTCCGACCGACCGGGTTGGATCGAGTACAAGGCCTCGGATACGAAATTCGACATCACGGGGTCCCTTGCAGCAGGCCGCATCCGGTGACGAAGCCGTCTCCGACATCGTAGGCTCGATTTTGCTGGTCGCGATGCTCGTGACCACCAGCGCCGTCATTGCCCTCGATTTGGCCGACCGCGAACCCAATGAATTGACCCGTGCGGATCTCGACATCTTGGTGCAGCCTGGCGCCAATGGATGGGGGAGTGGCGACGAACGCATTGTCCTGATTCACCGTGGCGGCCATCCCGTGGACGCCGACAGCTTGCTGTTTCGCTTGACAGTCGCGGGCACCACGGAAGAAGTCGCAGCGCCCGCATCCCTCCTGAGCGAGGGCACCTGGCGTCCCGGCCAGCAAGTGGTGTTCACGCGCAGCATCCAGGCCAGCGACGGCGTCTCCGTCCTCGTCGTCGGCACCCATGGCCCCGCCCCGAGTGTCCTGCGCGTGGACGTTCCGCGCGCGGCAACCACGGCGGTTGGCCAAGTCAACATCGCCTGGGACACGACGGCGGAATGGGACGCGACCACGGGAACCGGTCTGCGCCATCCGAGCCACATTGTCCGACCAGGCCTCGCACCGGCGGATGGTTTCGTCCTGCCCATGGAATCCGGCTGGGCGGAATTGGAGAACCGATTTGCCACGACCAGCCAAGGCGTCGTCGAAACGACGGGCACATTCGGCACCGGCGGCGGCCAATTCAACAATGGCCAATGGCTTGCCTTGGACACCTCATTCCAAGGCGCCGAGTTGCCTGAAATGACCGCCTGTGCATGGTTCCAGACCACGGCCACGGGCGGCACCAACGACAACTGGGCCCTGTTGGACTTTGACCGCAGCGAATTCTTCAACCTCTACGTCACCGGCAGCGGCCAAATTGGCTTCTCCACGGCTGCGCCGGGCATCCAGGATCAGTACGTCGGCTCCGGCTACAACGACGGCGCCTGGCATCACGTGTGCGCCGTGTACAATGGCGACAAAATTGTGTACGTCGATGGCGTCGAAATCGGCCGCGTCAACAATGCCCACGGCGGCACGCCCCTGGGCACCAACAACGAGCGCTTCGGTTTCGTGGGCGACGGTTCCGAGGCGACATCCTTTGACGGATCGCGCAACAACCAGTACTTCGATGGCCGCGTGGACGACGTGACGTTCCAGCGCAGCGCCATCGATGCCGGTACGGCAGCAGCGCTCCATGGCACGGGGCTGCTGGTCTCCGATTGGCGCGATGCAGGATTCACGGTCACGGATTCCTTGGTGCTGCGCAACGTCATCGCAAGTGATGGCGTCACGGCATTCATCGACGTGGACGCAGACGGCGACGGCGTCCCCGAAGGCACCAGCGCGCCGATTTCCCTCCAAGAAGGCGTCGCGGGAGACTACAGTGTGGCGGGCGTCCCGGACGGGCGCTATTTCCGCTTGCGCCTCGAATTTGACACAACTCAACCCGATGCCAGCCGCTTCGTGGATGCCGTCTACCTCATGACGGGCCTAGGTGCGAACCTGCCCCCGTCGGCGGCCTTCGATGCGACCTGCAGCATGCCGACCTGCATCTTTGACGGCGCCGCCAGCACCGACCCCGACGGAGCCATCATCGACTACCAATGGGACTTCGGCGATGGGCAAACTGGCAGCGGCGTGCTGACCAACCACAATTACGCCGCCGCAGGCACCTACGACGTGACGCTCCGGATCATCGATGACAACGGTGGCCAAGACGAAATCACCCAGCAAGTGACCCTCATCGACGTGCCGCCCCTCCTGGGCTCCGAGCAGATCATCTACCGGTTTGACACCGAAGACCAGAACCAACCCGTGGCCGGCGACACCCGAGATGGCAGCGGCAACGGCAACCACGGCTTCATGGACGCGCCCGGCTACGGTGAAGGTCGACACCAGGGCGCCGCGACGTTCACCAGCAACGACGCGATCCCGATTCGCGGCTTCTCGTACAACGGCCAATACCCCGCCATGACGGTGGCCGCGTGGATTCGCACGACGAGCGACAACGACGTCATTGCCAGCTTCGACCGCACCGAATACTGGCGCCTGGGCGTGGGCAGCAGCGGCGGCAGCGGCGACACCGGGAAGCTGACATTCAACATCTACAGTGGCGGCGTGCGCGACCTCCAGAGCAACAGCCGCATCGATGATGGCCAATGGCACCACGTTGCCGCCGTCTTTGACACCGGCACCGTGACCCTGTACATTGATGGCAACGTCGATTCCACCCATGGACCGTTCAACCCGACGTTTGGCAAAATCGGCATGACCCGCTGGGGCTTCGTCGGCGTGGGCAGCGAAGCCAGCAGCTTCGACGGCAATCGCGGCCCAACCAGCTACTTCAATGGCGACATGGATGAATTCCGGCTCTACGGGGTCGCCCTGAGTCAAAGTGACATCCAGACCATCATGGGATAAGGGGGCTTTCGGCCGGGGACCAAAGGCCCGATGTTATATTCCAGGCCAACACAATCCCCCTTAGCCTATGGAAGACGACGGCGCCAGCAGCATCGTGGGATCCATCCTACTCGTGGGCATCACGGTGGCCGCATTCACCGCCCTTTCCGTCACCGTCCTCAGTTTCGAGGGCCCCGAAGATGTCGATCGGGCCCAGGTCCACTACCAATTGGGCCCCGGCGCGGGCGGCTGGGGCGACGGCGACGAGACCCTCATCGTGCGGCACCTGGGTGGCGAGCCCATCAGCACCCAGGACGTGCGCGTCATCTTCCGAACCGACGGGTTCCAAGAAGAACGCACCGCGGCCAGTCTCGGCATGGGCGAAACATTCTCGGCAGGCGATTTCTGGATCCGCGACGACCTCACGGTTCCCCTGGCCGACGAACTGAACGTCCTGTTCATTCAGGGCAGCAAGAACGTCGTCCAGAGCCAAGCCAAACTCTCCAGCACCTCGCCGACCAGTGGCATCAGCACGCCAGGAGGCGGCGGTGGCAGCCCGGTCGATCCCTGTGTGGCCGACGCATCCGCGCCGGACGTCAACCTGTGGACGCAAACCCCGAGCGATGTGGACACCACGCACAACGGCCCCGTCACGGTCCGTGCCCGCGCGGTGGATGACTGCGCCGGCGTGGACTCCACGGTGACGCCGACGCTGCAATGGCGCATCAACGACGGCAGCAATCCGTCCTGGAATGACGCCACCATGAGTCTGCAAAGCCCGGGCATCTGGGAAGGCCAGATTCCGAGTCAAGTCTACGCCCTGCAAGCACTTCAGACCCTGGAATACCGCATCGGCCCCCTGGAGGACAACAACGGCAACGTGCGGGCATTCACGACCATTCAACAGGACGAAGTCAACATCCCAGAGGATGAAGACCCCGGATTTGCATTCCACGACCTCAACTGCAACGGCCGGTACGACGGTGCAGACACCAACGAGGATGCGAGCCTCCAGAGCCAAGACTACGACGTCGACTACGACTTCTGCCTGGTGATTCCGCCAAGCCACGGGGCCATCACGGCCAACGAGGTCGACATTCACGCGGAATCCATCACGATTCGCGTCGACATGACCGCAACCGGGGACCGGATTCACCTCAAGAGTACGGACGGCGACATCTGGATTGCCAATGGCGTCACCATCGATGGAGCCCAAAAGATTGACATCGACGTCGCCAAGGGCGATTTCCGAGCATCCGACGCCACACTGATCGCACGCGGGGGCGACCTGACCATCGATGCCAAGGACGGAAACGTCGACATCAATGGCGCCACGCTACAAACCTTGGCCGAGGATGACAAGATTGAGATTGACACCAAGGGCGAGATTGATGCCCGCGGCGCCACGTTGTCCGTCGACGAAGACGGCACCATCCGCGCCAAAACGGGCAGCGGCCAACAAGTCCTGGTGCAAGACTCCCGCGTCTTGGAAGAAGGCAGCGGAACGACCGCCCAAGTGACGCCCGCAACCGCGATCATCGTCGGTGTTGCCTCCCAAGGCACCTGGAGCTACTAGCGACCCCGTGCCTTTTTCAATGGTTTTCAAGATGAATGCACACTTGAAGGACGACGCTGTCAGCACCGTCATTGGCGGCATCCTCATCCTGGGCCTCGTGTCGATCATGCTCGTCACGGTCCAGACCTCGTGGGTGCCGGTGTGGGAAGAAGCCGACGAAGCCCAACACATGGAGCTCGTCAGCCGCCAAATGAGCGACATGCGTCGCGAAAGCCACCGCCTCACCAGTGAAGGCGGACAAGCCGCGATGCCCATCACGCCCGGCATGGTCGAAGAAGGGGGCTTCTTTGCCAAACCCAAATTGCCTGGCAACGTCCACTTGTTCCCGGCAGACATCGGCGTCAGCCTCTCCGCCCCGCCGGTCGAGGAGGTCAAGGTCGGCATCCAGATCCTCGAGAGCCTCAACCTCAAGCCGCGCCGCCTCGAGATCGTCTCCTGC
>JBMZJT010000061.1:0-7453 GCA_049617695.1 Thermoplasmatota archaeon
AGCTCGGCATTGCGGCGGATTCGAAATCCGCTGGTCTTTGACCACGCAGGTTCAAATCCTGCCAATGGCGCTTGCAAATCCACGTCCGTTTCCGGCCGCCACGTCAAGCCGACCGGACGGTGGAATTGCCGGACGGCGCGACCGTCGCCGACTTGATGGCCGCCACGGGCGAGTCCATCGATGTCACGCTTTGTCTGCGCGGCAACATCCCGGTTGCGGAAGACACGCTCCTTGTGGACAATGAATCCGTGACCTTGCTGTCTGCCGCAAGTGGCGGCTAACGCTCGTCGCCGGTCGCAGTCTAGGCGTTCTTGGCCAGCAACCAAGCCGCCAGTTCGTCCAGCGGCACGTCATGCTGCTCGCCATCTGCCAAGTGCTTGACCTGCACGGCGCCGGATTCCAGGTCGCGGTCGCCAACAAAGGCCAGGAATTGGGCGCCGAGTTGGTTCGCGGCGGCGGCCATCTTGTTGGGCTTGCGACCTGCGATGTCCAATTCGACGGCGACGCCTTGCTGGCGGAGCGTGGCCGCGATGGGTGCAATGGCCTTGCGGGCAGGGTCGCTCAAGGCGCCTAAGAACACGGTCGGTCCAGGGATGCCGATGGCGGTTTGGCCTTGCTTTTCCAGGGCGACAAGCGCACGGTCGAAGCCGAGGCCGAAGCCCATGGTCGGCGTGGGTTGGCCGCCGAAGATGGCGCTCAAATCGTAGCCGCCTCCGCCAAGGAGTTGACTCTGAGCTTCCAGTTCCTTGCAGTGGGCTTCGAAGACGACGCCGGTGTAGTAGTCAAGGCCGCGGGCGATGCCGAGGTTCAGCGTGACATCGACGCCGAATGCGTCGAGCAAGGCCAGCGTCTCGTCGAGGTCCGCAAAGGCGTCGAGTTCGTCGTCCATGGCGGCCTTGGCGGCGGCCACATTGGGGGCGTCCATCAGGAGGAACAAGCGGTCAAGGGCTGCCTCGCAGCCGCCCTTGTCGGTGGCAATCTGGGCCATGGCTTCCCGGTCTTCCTTGTCGATGGCACGCATGAATGCGCCCCGGGTCTCGTCGTCGTAGCCGAAGGTGTCCACGGCGGCGCGAAGGATGGCCACGTGGCCGACCCGAATCTCGATGTCCCGGAGCCCGAGGGCGTCGAAGCAACTGGCGGCTAGGGCAATCAATTCCGCGTAGGCCAGTGGCGTTCCGGCGCCGATTTGCTCGCAGCCGAATTGCCAGAATTCCCGGTAGCGGCCCTCCTGGGGGCGGTCGTAGCGGTAGCAGGCGCCGAAGTAGCACCACTTGATCGGCTTGGGATCAAAGGCGTGGTCCTGGAAGTACATCCGCATCACGGGCGCCGTCAATTCCGGCCGCAGCGTCATGTGGCGCTCGCCCTTGTCCTGGAAATTGTACAACTCGGAAATGATGCCGTCCCCGGACTTCGCCGTGAACAACTCCAATTCCTCGAAGACCGGCGTCTGAATCTCATGGAATCCATAGGTTCCAAAGACGCCACGCAGCGTCTGCTCGGCATGCCGTCGCTGGGCCATTTGAGCCGGGTCGAAGTCACGGGTCCCACGAGGACGCTGGGCCATGGTGCGGCCGACAAGACGCGGCTTGAAAAGAACGTGGGCGGCGCGTTTGGAAAGTCGCTGGCCTTTTAGTCAGGCCAAGGGTCGGACACGCATGTACCGGGCCTCCAGGTCCTTGTTCGTCCTTGCTGCCGTCTTGGCCATCGCTGGCACCGCGCTGGCGGGCAGCGAGCAGGACCCTGAGTTGATCGACGCCATCGGCGACGTGGTCAAGGACCCTGCGCAGCAGCAGGATGATTACCCTGAATTGGACATTGTCCAGGTTTGGGTGGACCAGGAGACGCCGACCGCGTTCATCATCATCGCGGACATGGCTGCGGACATTGCACCCAGTGCGACGCCGGCGCAGCAATTCAGCTACGATCTGCGGATGCAGTACAAGGGTCAGGAAATCGCCGCCGCGGCCGTCGTGGATAGTGACGGCATCACCGGCGCGACCCTGCATCCGGATGATGCGTCCCGCCTGGTCTTCACCATCAACCGGGGCAGCCTCGGGGGTCTCCAACCAGGCACCAACATCACGGATTTCCAGCTCGATGCCAATGGTCAGACGATCAGTGCTTCGTTCTCGGCCAGTGACAGTGCCTCGGGAAGCCGCGGCTACACCATTGGCAGCCAAGCCGAAGCTGGCATGGACCATGACAACGACGGCGTGGATGACCGCGATGAACTTGCTGATGGCACCGACCCGGCCCGTCCCGACAGTGACCTGGACCGCCTCAATGACGGCGACGAAAAGGCCGCTGGCACCGACCCGAACAATCCCGACAGTGACGGCGACGGCCTGCTGGATGGCGATGAAGTGGAAGCCAACACGGATCCTCTGAATCCGGACACCGATGGCGACGGCTTGAGCGACAGCGACGAATTTGCCAACAATGCGGACCCCCTCGACCCTGATTCCGATGACGACGGCCTCAACGATGGCGATGAAATTGCCAACGGCGCCAACCCCAACCGCGTCGATACGGACGGCGACGGCGCCAACGACGGCGACGAAATTGCCGCCGGCGCCGACCCGACGGACCGCGACAGTGACGACGATGGCATGACGGACGGGGAAGAACTGGCCAACGGTTTCGACCCCACGGATCCCAATGACGCGGACCAAGACGCCGACGGCGACGGGGTGAGCAACCTCCAGGAAATTGTCGATGGCACCGACCCCAACGAATCGGACAAGAATGTCGTCGAACAGGCGTTGCCAGGCGACCTGCCCTGGTGGCTGTGGTTCATCATTCTCCTGCTGATCATCCTCCTGATCCTGCTGATCCTCATTGCCCTGCGCCGCCGCGAACCCAAGGAAGGCGTCATCGAAGAGGAGCCGGTTCCAGAGGACGAGCACGAAATCATCGAACTCGAAGAGGACGCGCCCCGGCGCGACGCCTACAAGCCCTTCGTGATCAACGAAGACTACCTACTCGATGGCCTCGAACCGGAGCAAGTCGAGCGCGCCCGCCGCTTGTTCGAGGAGCGCGAACGCCGCTACCTCGACACGGCGTACCCGGGTCGCGACCGCAGCTACGACGAAGAAGAGTTCGCGGCCATCTGGAACGTGGACAACCAAGATCCCAAGGCCCAGAAGGAAGCCGAGAGGGCACGCAAGCAAGCCGAGAAAGAAGCCGCCAAGCAGGCCAAGGCCGAAGCCAAGGCGGCCCGGAAGGCCGAGAAGGCTGCGGCCAAGGACGCCAAGTCGCGCTCCGAGTAACCAAGGAAAAAGTGGGGAAAGGAATCGCGAAGCCTACCAGGCGTCGTGGTCGCTCCACCAGTCTGCGCCGATGGAGATGCTGTTGCCCGTCGTTGCCGTCGGCACGTTTTGGCACGGCCAGCTGAGGACGGTGCCCCAGAAGCTTGGGCCCAGGCCATTGGGCGAGCCCAGCGTCGGACCCACGGGCCACGTTCCCATCAGGTAGCCATTTTGCTGGCAGTTGTTGCGCTCGGCGGCCTCCGTGTATTCGTCGTCGCCAAACACATCGACCAAGATGCCGCCGGCCACGAGGTCATGGCCAAGGTACACGCATTGCGGCGCAATGGGGCCCAGTGGCGGATTGCCTGCGGCCGTGAAGCAACCATTGGCCGGCGTTGTGGGCCACGGCGTGGAGGCTTCCGAATACGCTTGCACGTGGGTCGCTGTCGGCGTCGGGACGAAGTTGCGATAGGCGTAGGCCTCGTACGAATCGTCGCCGCCCACGGCGTAGAGTTGCCCTAGGCCATTGACGCCAGCGCCTTGGCCCTTCACGTCCACGGTTGGGTCCTGGCCGTGGGATTCGCCAAGCATCCGGTAGATGTCGTGTCCTGCCACGTCGACGTGGGTCCCGATGGGAATCATCGATGGGGTCGGAATCCCTGCCACGCCATCAAGCGGCCCCGGCGCCTGGGCGGCGAGGTCCGCGGCGATATCTGCGACGGTGGCCGCGGTCCACTGCTGAATCGGGCTGACCTTGGGTGGAAGCTTGGGCGGCTGGACCGGCAAAGATGGTGTTCCCTTGTTGGCCATACCCTGGGCATGAATCAATGCGTGCGCGGGTCCTGAAGGATTGACCGCGCCGGCCCAAGCGTCGTAGATGTCCGTCGAGTCCACCAGCCCGGTGCGGCCGGGCAGTGCGCACGGATCGGCCGGATGGAACGTGATTGATCCCAGCAGGACGATTGGTTTGGGGTCGTACAGGCATCGTCCTGGCTCCATCGGGCCCAACGACAGCAAGGCGCCATGCATCAGCGGTTGCGTCTCGAAGTCGATGCGGGGCGTGTCATATCGATCGTACATCAGTTCGCCACCGAAGCCTTGCACGTACAGGTGCCCATCCGCAGGGCAATATTCGGACCGGGCCGATGCACGCGTGTCAAAATGATCGCGCACGCCGTGATCGATGTCGAGCAACGTGGCCGTGCCAAGCCAGCCGGACGCACCTTGTCCGACGCCGACGGCGCGGCTGGTGTAGCTGCAGTAGCCCGGCGAATTGGCACTCACATCGATGCGGTATTCGTCGCTGCCCAACACGTCTGCCAACAATGCGCTCGGGGCGCCGCAATCTGGAGTACCTGCGTCGGCGACGCCTGCGGGTCGAACGGCACACGACGTCGGAAGGCAATTCGCCTTCACGCCCGTGGAACAGCTCGAGTACTGGCCAAAGTCAGGCGCAATCATGCTTTGCAGGTTGGAAGCCTGCGCAAACACGTACGCGTGGCTGCCCTTCTGGCCAGAGGTGACAGATGCGGATGCATGAGATGTGGCCGCATAGCTGTCGTCGCCTTCCTTGTCCACGAGGGCCCCTTGGCCCATGATCGAAACGCCTTGTGCATTGGTGTGGGCATTGTTGTCCGGGTCGTCGCCACGCTCCTCACTGTGGGCGTAGTACCGGTCATGGCCGGTGTCGTCGATGAGCAAGCCGGTGCCAAGGTCCATGCCCAGGCCTTGTGCAAAGACATAGGCGAGGTTCCAGTGGCAAGACTGTGTCAACGTGTTGACATTCGATGCGACGTACCGGTCGTCGCCGGAGGCATCCAGGATTGCGCCGACGCCGAGGACGCCGACGCCTTGCGCGTAGACTTGCTGCAGGTGGGTTCCCCAGCAGGCATTGTTTTGGTTGACCAATTGGGCATCATAGCGGTCGTCGCCCCAACGGTCGACCAGCAAGCCGATGCCGCCGATGCCGACGCCCTGGGACCAGAGCGCGTCGGGATGCGCGGGGTGCTGGTTGGTCGTGGAGTAGCGGTCGTTGCCGCCCAGATCCAAGATGATGCTGATGGGTGCTTGAATGGCCGACCAGGGAGTTCCGGTGGCTGCGTAATTGTCGTAACAATCGTCGCCGCCGGGCTCGATGATGAGCATCCGCTCCGTCGTGTAGCAATCGTTGCCGGGTCCGCCGACTTCGATGAGGCCGTAGGGGCTGATCCACGTCGATGCCTGGATGCCGGTCAAGCCATCAAGCGCCGTCAGGAGGGCGTCCGCGGCGGCGTTCAGGGGTTGGATGTTCACCGTCGCGATTTGCTCCTGCATCCATGCCTGGTCCGCGGGTCGCATCACGTTGTCGTGCGTGTGCGGTTGCAGCAAGAGTGTCCAGAAGCGATCCGGGTCCTCGAGCTCGGCGAACGTCGCGCGCTGGATTGCGACCGCGTCGGCCAATGCATGGACGATTGGCGTCAGCGCGGGGTCGGCGCCGTGCACGCTCGTCGGGGCAAGGTTCAGTTCGGCGTGGAGCCGGTCAAAGGCGTCTTGGACTGGGTCCGTCTGGATGGCGACGGCTGGGCTCATCAGCATCGCCATGACGCCCAGTGCCAGTAGGTAGGTTGGTTTCATGTTCACGTTTGGGTTAAGGTCGTTCAGTCTTCCAGGGCGTGGGATCCACGGGTCCTTGGAATGTCCCCTGCGACGGGGCTGCACCCCACCAGTTGTGGGGTGCATGGAGGGTGAAGTCGCTGCGGTTGCGAATGGCGGTTCCGTTGGCGAGGATGCTGTTCTCTTCCAGCGTGATGTTGGTCGGTTCGAGCACATCGAGGGCCGTGCCAGAAACTTGGATGGTCCCTTGCTGGAAGTCGAGCCCGCCAAAGGCGACGATGCCTGTGGTTGCGCCGTCAATGTGGACGTGGCGGGCCGTCGTCATGCCGCCGGTCAAAAGGAGGGCTTCGCGGCCGCCTTGGAATGTGCTGTTGCTGAGCCAGGTTTGTGTGTCTGTCGCCGTGAGGCCGTGTCCTTGGGTGGCGAAGACGCTGTCCACGATGTGGGCCTCGGATTCGTTGGTGTAGATGCCACAATCTTGGCTGAACTCGCTCTGTCGGACGTGCAGGTGTCCGTTTTCGATGCGCAGGCCATAGTCGGAGGAAGCGCTCTCGACGTGTTGGAGCCGCAGATCGGAGGACTCGGCATAGATGCCGTATCCGTCGACTTCGTGCCAACGGGTATGCCGTGCGATGATTTGCGAGTCCGTGGCTTGGATGGCATGGCCGCGGGCGTCCTGCAGCGTGACGTGATGGAGTTCGATGCGGCCGCCCGTGACTTGAATGAGGGGGTCGGCGGGTCCCTGAATCGTCGTATGGGTGGCAATCAAGCTCCCCGTGACGACGATGGGTTGCGATGTGCTCAGCGTGACGTTGTCGAGCATCAGCGTAGCGTGCACCACGAGCGGCCCATCGATGGTCTGGTTGCGTAGCACCTGGATTTCATCCACAACGATGGACTCGACCCCGTGTGCCGTTTCGTCAGGGGTCTCGGCGCATCCCGGCAGCATCACGAAGGCCATGCCAAGGGCCAGGGCCCAGCCATGCTTTCGCATTCGACCACGCATCAAGGGCGCATCGAAGGGAGAACATAAAGTCAGGCAATGAAATTCGCTTGTGCGTCAATCCAAGTGGTCTTGGAATTCATCGCACGAATGATCAAATGCAGGGAAATTTGGAAATCGCGAGCTTGGCGCCACGACAGCGGGCAACCAACTTGGGTGCCTTTGCAGTCAATTTCCATCCATTTCGTAGGGCTTCTGCGGATTGACGCGTCGACCCGCGCGACTCGCAGCCACCAAAGCGTCCAGCCTTCGCTGGCGGGTCGCTTCTTGCTTCGCCGTCAACGCCCAGTTCGTCCACTGCCGGCGATACCCGGCTGGTTGCTCCATCCAAAACGTCCAAGCGTCGCCGAATGCCGCTTGCTGGGCTGCCGTGAATTGCTGGTTGCGTGCCTCGTACAATGCGCTGGCGTCGTCTCGACGGGCCTCCCAGATGGCGATGCCGGGGGGTTCCATTCGCCCCTCGGTACGCAGGATGGCCACGCGTTCCAAATTGCGGGGGCTCCAGATGCTATTGGGTCGGCGCGGCGTGAATCGCACCGTGTATGCTTCATCGTCCAGGCTGCGTCGCACGCCATCGATCCAACCGTAGCACAGCGCCTCGTCCACGGTT
>JBMZJT010000062.1:0-7291 GCA_049617695.1 Thermoplasmatota archaeon
CCGGTCCCTTTTCCTCCTCTCTTTCCTACTTGCGAGCCTTGACGGAGAGCGTCAAGCGGAATCGGGCAACCACGTCGCCCGCCACCGTACAAGTCACGGCAACCGTTTCGGCGTGCCGGGCTCCGTCGAGCAACGTCTTCTCCACGATGCGTTGCACACGGTCGCCGTCTTGGCAGGTGAAGGTCACGTCCGCCGTTGGCCGGCGCAGGAATTCCCCTTGCACGTCCTGGAACACGAAGGAAACCGGTCGATTTGCGGATTGGATGCGCCGCAATGCCAGGTATCCTGCTGCGACGTCGGCGCCGACGGCCAACGCTCCGAAATACATGCTGCGCAGGTGGTTCTTGGTGCGTCGATTTAGGGGCACGACAACGTCGACCCGCTGGTCATCCACATGGACGACCTTGGGGCGAACGTAGCCGATCATCGGGACTTTGAACCAGCCAAACAACCGCATCTTCCAGGTGTCCATGATGTGCAAACGGGCCCGCCTTTATGGCCTCGAAGCATCCGACGCGCATGGATGCAGAACTCTGGTTTGATGGCGCTTGCACCGGCAATCCCGGCCCCATGGGAGGTGGCGCTGTCCTACGCATGGAGGGGCGCGACGAGGCCATCAGCAAAGCGCTGGGTCATGGCACCAACAACGAAGCCGAGTACGGTGGCCTCATCGCCGGGCTCGCCGCCGCGCTGCGTCGGGACGTGACGCGCATCACCGTGCGTGGAGACAGCCAACTCATCCTGCGCCAATTGGAAGGCAAATACCAGGTGAAGGCCGCGAACCTGCGGCCCTACTACGAGCAAGCCAAGGCCCTGCTGGGCCGGTTTGAATCCGTGCACCTGGAATGGGTCCCGCGCGACCAGAACGCCGGCGCTGACGCCGCCGCGCGCCGCGCAATCGGATAAGAACCTTCAACAGCGGGGGCCAAGCTTGGCTGGTATGGCCTGGTGGCGCGCCGCCTACGACGTGGCCGACGAGAAGCTTCGCAGCATCAGCGACAGCGCCCAGAAACTGGTCGGCACCTTGCGGGCCGTTCGCGCGGCGCTCGTCGTGCTGACGCTGCTCTACTTTTCAGGCGCGCCGATTGCCATCGTGTGGCCCCAGTTTCTGCCGTACTACTTCATTCTCTTCTCCATCACCTTTGCCACCGTGACCCTGGGCATGGCCTACCTTGTTGGCTTGCCCCTGCGCGCCAAGAGCTTGATTCGGCTCATCGACAAAGGCTACCCGGCCAATGCCAGGGAATTGGCCATTCGAGCCGCTGCGCGCAAACTCAATGAGCAATCCATCGAGACCGAAGAATTGCTCGTGGACACGGCCTGGAATGAAGGCCGCAAGGCGTACCACAAATACAAGGCGCGGGCGCAGCGATTGAAGGAAGAATTGGACGCCGAGCCGGACACGGATTCGGCCGAGCCAGCAGACAAGTCTTAGGAGGTCGCCTCGCCATCGGCCGATGTGGAACGGGACCCCGTCCTTGGTCGTGCCCTTGGGAACATGGCACTTTGGAGTGCCCGGCATGCACGTCGAACCACGGCAATCATCACGGTCTTGACGCTCATCGTCGGCGCGGGCATCTTCCAGCTCCAAACCGACTCGGATTTGCTCAAGATTCTACCCAAGGATGACCCCACGACGCAGGCGGCCCAGAATGCGAGCACCGAGTTTCGCGGTTTCTACGACTTCGTCTACATCTACTACGACATCGACCCGGCCAAGTGCACAAAGGCACAGGAGCAACTGCCCTTCACATTGAATCAGATTGGCTGCGATGACGTGCGCTCGGAAGCGTATGTGCGTGGCATGGATGAATTCTGGGCGTTTGCCCAGCGCGAAATTGCCTTCGCCGAGTACGCCATTGATCTGGCGGCGATTGTCAAGGTCGTCAATTACACCAACAGCGGGGTGGCCAACGACGACCCTGCCGGAACGCTGCAAGCCATTCTGGACGGTCGCACGCCCACCCCGGATCAACCCTTCCCGCCGCGACCTGAAGCCTACGCGTTGCCGGGCACGGACGCCGTCGGCAGCCTGCAATACGAGGGCGCTTGGCAAGGGGCGAATGCGGTGGATGACAGCATCAATGACGTCATTGCGCCCACGTTCCAAGCCGGCCGCACCCTGATTTTCTTTGACAGCGATGGACTGACGCGGGTGGAACTGGGCCAAGCCGTCTACGACATGGTCGACGCCTACGTGGCGCAAGTCCAGGCCTGCGACGGCGGCGCCGGCTGCACGTTGCAATGGAATGTCTTCGACGTGAGTCAAGGCATGGCCGTGCGTGGCGTCAGCGCCCTGGATGCGCACGCCAGCGAAGTGACCCAGCGCGACATCAGCAACCTCGCGCCGTGGATCATTTTCGCCATCGTGTTCATTCTCTACGCGGCATTTCGTGACAGCCGGGTGCTCTTGGTCAGCAGCGCAACCCTGTTGGTTGCGTTTGTTTGGACGGCCGGCCTCATGGGTTGGCTCAACATTCCTTTCAGCGCCCTCAATCTCACCATCATTCCCTTGATTCTCGGGGTCGGCATCGATTACGGGATTCACACGGTCAGCGAATATTTGGAGCACAAATCGGAGGGCATGAGCAACGAGGATGCCTTCCATGAAGCGGGCTCTCGCGCCGGCATCGCCATGGCCATCGCGACCGTGACCACGATGTGTGGCCTGATGCTGATGGTTCTGAGCCCCAGCGTGCTGATGGCGCAACTGGGCATCGTCGCGAGCCTCGCCTTGTTGGATACGTTCCTTCTGACGATGACGCTCATTCCTGCCCTGCTGAGCCTGACGGCGCGTCGCAGCATCGGCCGCCGCCACCAGGGCAGCGCGACCTTCGTGCAATTGGCGCGGTGGGTGGGGCGCTACCGAGGCGTGGCCGTGGCTGTCCTCGTGATCGTCAGCGGAGCAGCATTTGTCAGCGTCCAGGGTCTCGAACCGGAGCCCTTTGGCAATCCCGAACTGAACTATCCCGAAGGCGACCGGGTCCGGGATGACAGCCAACACATCAGTGACGTGTTCTTTGGTGGCAACACGGACACGCAGAGCAACTTCCTGGTCATCCAAGGCGACCTGACCCAACCTGAGGCGCACCAATTCCTGGACACCTTGGAAGTCCGCATGGAGGAGGACATCGACATCCAGGGCTTCAGCGTCACCAGCCTCACCCGCATCGTCCGCGCGTGGAAGGCACTGGAAGGCGGCACGCCCGATGCCGTCGTGAATCAGGTCCTGCTTGGCAACTCCGGCAACGAACAACTCGAGAACATCGAATATCCAACGACGGCCGCCGAAATCAAGCAGACCTTCGACGACATCTTTGCCAGCCCCGTCGCCAACTTGATGACGATTCTGCTCCAGGAAGGCGCCTATGATTTGGGGACCCTCACGTATGACACGCGCCAAGAACTGACGTACGAAGAAGTCGGCCGCATCTGGGATGCCACGTGGGCCAACATTTGGGCGGCCCAACAGGAAGTCTACGGCACCGACCAACGAGACGCCGCGTACCCGGGGCCGACGGCGCATCCATTTGGCAACAACGCGTTTAGTCACCTCTTCATCGAAGAACAACTGCCCTGGGTGAACTACGTCGCTTCGCTGGCATTCTTCCTCGTCGTGCTGATGATTGCCCTCCTGACACGCGACGTACGCGCCACTGCTTGCACCGCCGTCGTCATGGGCATCACGAGTCTGTGGTGGCTCGGCCTTTTGCCGATGATGGGCGTCGGCCTCAGTGTCGGCCTGATGCTGCCCCTTGTGTTCATCATGGCCATTGGCAGCGACGACGCCATTCACTTGATCTGGAACATCCACCGCACCGGCGATCCAGAACGCGTCTACCGGTTTGTTGGCAAGGCCGTGACGTTGACTACGGTCACGACCCTCGTCGCGTTCCTGATTTTCAGCTTCCAAACCGACCTTCTCGTGCGCCGAACGCTGCTGGCCACCGCCGGTGCCGTGGGCATCATGTGGCTCAGCACGGTGCTCGTCGTGCCCGTGTTCTATCCCGTGCCCGAGTCGAATCGCATCCGTCGCCCGGCGCGGCCGCAAACGGCACATGTGCGCGGCGAAGTCGTCGAGGTCAAGGCCTGACGTGGACCTCACACTCCTCTTGATCGGTCTCCTAGCAGGCGCCCTTAGCGGCCTGCTGGGGATTGGCGGCGGCATCATTCTCACACCGTTTCTACACTACGGCGCCGGCTTGCCGTGGGTTGATGCGGTGGCGCTCAGCTTGTTCGTCATCGCCGTCCAAAGCCCCATCGGCATCTGGCGCCATGCTCGGCGCGGCGTCGTCGATTGGCGATTGGCGTGGCCCTTGGCACTGGCCGGTGCTGCTGGCGTCTGGCTTGGCGACCAGGCCTTGCCTCATTTGCCGGTCCTCGGGCTCAAGGCGTTCTTCGTCGCCCTGTTGGCCTTCGCAGCATGGCGCCTCGGTCGCGTCGCCGCGCCGCGCCAGGTGCCCGCGTTGCTGCCAGTCGCCGTCGGGCTGGGTGCAGGTTTCGTCAGTCGCATTCTCGGAGTCGGGGGTGGCATTCTGACCGTTCCCGCTCTTCGCCTCGGTGGCACAGCAACCCATGTGGCCGTGGCCACGAGTCTCGTGGCCGTGTTCACCAATGCAGCCCTTGCAACGGGCGCCAATCTAGCACGCGGCCTCGCATGGCAAGGAGGCGTCGTCTTGGCCGTGGCGGCCATTGTGGGATCGCTTGGCGGCGTGCGCTTGGCGCATGCCTTGCCTGAGCAGGGATTGCGCCGCGTGGTCCAAGGTGGCCTCGCGGTCGTCGCGGGCTTGATTGCCCTCGACGTCCTTCGCAACGCCCTATAAGCGCCACGGGGCTCGAGGCATGTCCGTGTTCAAACGCCTCCTGCTCCCCGTGGACCCTGCACGCCAATTCGGTGCCGCCAATCAGTACGCGGTGGACTTGGCGCATCGGTTTGGCAGCCGCATCGTTGCGACGTACATCATCGACGATCACCTCCTGGGCCCCGTCGCCGAAGAAGCGCACAACAGCATCGACGAGGCGTTGGAGTGGGTTGGAAAGGATGCCATGGATGACTTCGTGGAGCACCATCCCGACTTGGAAATCCAGAAGACCCTCGCCTATGGCAGCACGCCGACGGCCATGTTCCAAATGGTCCTACAAACCGGCGCGGACATCGTGACCCATGCAGAGCGCCCCGTGTTCGTGGTGCGCGAGAATGCTCGTCTCCCCGAAGCCGGCGACCGCATCGTGGTGCCTTTTGACGGCTCCGAGCGGCCGCTGGGCACGTTGCCGCGGATCGTCCAATTGGCCAAGGAAAGTGGAGCCGCCATCGATCTGGTCTACGTGGCCAAGGGACGCGACAAGGGGGAAGGCCGTGCGGCATTGGAGCGCGGGCAATGGCTCTGCGATGAAGAGGGCGTCGCGGTGGCAACCCACGTCATCACCTGCAAACCGTGGCGTCCCAAGGGTCGTGCCATTCTCAACTTCGCCCGATCCCAAAAGAGTCCCCTCATTGCATTGAGCCGACTCGGGCACCAAAGCATGCACACCGGCCGCAGCCGCACCGTTGCGTGGCTGCTGACCCACAGTCCGCTGCCCGTGTGGGTGGTCCGCAAGTGAAGAATCCGGCACGATTTGACCGGGTTCCGCCGTGGGGCCTCGATACCGCCAGCTTCCGCAAGCTCGTCGTCGGTGCCTTGCTGGCCCTCGTCTTGTTCCTCCTGCCGACGCCAGAAGGCCTGACCATCGCCGGCAAACAAACGCTGGCGCTGTTCGTGGTCATCATCTACTTCTGGGCCACCGAGGCATTGCCCCTGCCGGTCACGGCCCTCGGCGCCGGCGTCGGCCTCGTCGTCATCGGCACCTATCATCCGCACACGCCAGATTGGCGCGTCAACGACGCGTGGAGTCCCTACGCACAGGACACCATTTTCTTCCTGCTCGGGAGCCTAATTTTGGCCGACGCCGTCACGAAAACCCACGCTGACAAGGTGCTGGCCAGCAAATTCCTGCGCCGCGCTGGCACGGGCACGGACAAGCTCCTGTTCGGCATCATTGCCGTGAGCGCCATTTCCGCGATGTTTGTCAGCAACCACGCCGTTGCAGCCGTCATGTTGCCGCTGGTTGTCAGCATCCTGCGGGCCACGGGCCTCATCCGCGAACCTGCCTACGCCGCCGGCTTCATCCTGGCCATTGCCTTGGGCGCCGCCATTGCCGGCCTAGGAACCCCAAGCGGCGGCAGCCGGAACGTCATTGTCCTCGGGTACCTGGATGAATTGTACGACATCCAGATCAGCTACCTGCAATGGACCGTCCGTGCTGCGCCCATCACGCTGGCGCTCATTCCCGTGGTTTACTTCGTGCTGAAGTTCGCCTTCCGCATGCCCAACCGGGCCCTCGACGCAGACGCGCTGCCCTTGGATGAGTCCAGGATGACGCCGGAGCAGCGCCGCGTCCTGTACATCATGGGGCTCACCGTGGTCCTGTGGATCTGGCAGGGAACTCGATTCGGCCTCGGCACCATTGCCATCGTTGGCGCCATCCTGCTCTTTGTCACGAACATCCTGGATTGGATTGACACCCGCAAACGCGTTGCCTGGGGCGTTCCTCTGATTTACGGTGCCGCGCTTGCCATGGGCCAAAATCTCCAAGACACGGGTGCCGTCGATTGGCTCAGCAACACCCTGCTGGGGCTCCCCATCTGGACTGGCCCCCTCGTGTTGGTTCTCGGCACCCTGGTGCTCAGCGTGCTGCTGACCAACATCATGAGCGACGGCGGAACCGCTGCTGTCCTGGCGCCCGTGACCATGAGCCTCGCGTTCCTGCAAGGCTACAGCGTCGGCGACATGGGCATGGTCACCGCCATTGGTGCCGCCTTCGGGTACCTGCTCGTCGTGGCCAACCCTGGTAACGTCATCACCTACCAAAGTGGCTTGTTTACGCCCAAGGATCTCGCCAAAGCAGGCTTGCCGCTGACGGTTGCAAGCATCGCCATCACGTACCTGGCCGTGACGTTCTACTGGCCCCTACTTCCGTAGGGGATCAAAGGAAAAAGCGCGAAGAATCAGGCAGTCTGCTGCTTGCCAAGAAGCAAGCCAAAGACGCCAAACAGCACGAAGATGATCGTCGTGGAGAGCATCCCGATGTCAGCGGGGCTGGCGCCAATCAGCGCAATGCTGAGCACAAAGAAGAGCACGCCGAAGACCAAAGCGGCCACGGACAGCTTGGAGGTGAGGTTCCATTCCATGATGTCACCGATGGGTGTGAGGGGATGAGGGTTTGGGGTGAGCGAAGGCGGCGAGCCGCCCGG
>JBMZJT010000063.1:0-7267 GCA_049617695.1 Thermoplasmatota archaeon
GGACAAGCCCAAGGCGAGCCCGACGCCCAAGACGACGTCGCCGCCCTGGACTGGTTTGCCCTCGACGAACTCCCCGAATTGGCCTGGCCCCACGAGGCGCAGATGCTCGAGCAGGTGCGCCAGATGATGGAGCAGGTCAAGTCCCAGATGCCCGGCTAAGGCGCGATTGTCAGCACTTCTTTCGCAGAATCCCACGGATCGAGGCCAAAGCCGCGCTCCAGGACATTCACCGCGCCGACGCCGGTGACCTCGAAGTGAATGTACGCTGCATTGTTGGTCTCGTTGGACTCGCGGACTTGATCCAATGGGTCCGTGATGCCCTGGATGATGTATTCTCCGGGGACGGGCAAGCCAGCCTCGCTCGGGAAATCGATGTAGTTGCCCGCGCGATTCCAATCATAGACGTCACCCCAACCCGGCTGGACGCGCTGGGACACCGGCACCGCTGAGCCATCCGCGTAGCGGGCCGTGCTGCCCCATTGGCTGCCTTGGTGGAACGAGAACCATGCATCCCATGCTTCGTTGGTTGGATCGAGACCCAATTTGCCGCTGGTGCCGACCTGCACAAGCTCCTCGCCTTCGACGCGATACAGATCGAAGATGTACGCATTCTGGTAGTGGTAATGCAGGTGCGTCTGATGCCAGCGGCTGACCATGCCCTCGACCGACTCCAAATCTTCGCAGACCGTGGCATCTGCATTGCACATGACCTGTGTCAGCGGCACATCTTCGAGGCCGGCATCCGCCATGATGCCGCTGCGCTCCGCGCGCAGGACGAGCGGCACGTCGGCGCTGTTGTAGATGCCCATGGAGAAGCGCAGGCACAGCGTCGGAACGGGGATTCCGGCCATGATGGCCTCCTGAATCTCTTCGGCCATGCACGACGCACCATGGAGTCCAACGGGAAGCGGCGCGCCGGGAAGAATCGTCGCCGTGGGCACAAAGAAGCTCACTTCGAACGGCGCCAAGATGCGCAAATCCGGCAGCGCCGGCTCCCCGGCGACGTCGTCGCCATGCACATGAGCCCGCATCCGATATTCGAGCACTTCTGGAAGCGTCCCATCGATGCGGATCTGCCAGGTGCCTGCTTCGGCGGCGGCGTCCAAGGCGAATCCGAACAGGCCGTCGGCGCTGCCTCGGGCAACGCAGCGGCCGTCAGGAGCGTACAGCGCGGCATCGATGCCGGTTTCGTGGCCCATGTGGAGCGTGTCGGCAAAAGGACGCACGTGATTCAAGTCAGGAATGTAGACCTGCACGCCGACGTGCAAGCGAGCCCCTTGCGGGACGTCGCCAATGGGCAGTTCGTAGTGCGCATTGCCGGCCACCGGATCGCCGCAGGCGTTGTCAAGCAGGCTTGCCGCATTGCCCAACGGCAAAGCGGAACCGTTCCAGAACACGCCTTGGCCCATGCGCAGGCCCTCTTGGAGACAAGGTTGTTCCAAGCCATGCACGACGAGACAGTCTGGCAGCGCATCGGGCACGCCATCCACCGGCAAGTCTTCGACCGCAGGCGACTCCGGCGTGGAGGCGGCGCAGCCGGCAAGCATGAGCATCAGGAAGGCCAAGACGACCCGCACAAGCGACGAGCCCGGCATCGCCGTTTGACCCTTGTGTCCGCAGCGACTTACAGGGGAATATTCCCGTGCTTGCGCTCGGGGCCCTTCTGCCGCTTGTTCACCAAGGTCTCCAGCGCCTTGATGAGCGCCGGACGCGTCTCTTGAGGCTCGATGACATCATCGATGTAGCCCTTCTTCGCCGCGATGTACGGATTGGCGAACGTCGCACGGTACTCGGCGACGAGTTCTGCGCGCTTGGCCTCCAGGTCGTCGCCCTTGAGGCCCGCCAAGGCCTTGCGGTGGATGATGTTCACGGCACCCTCGGGACCCATGACAGCGATTTCCGCCGTCGGCCACGCGACGTTGAAGTCCGCGCGGATGTGCTTGCTGCACATGACGTCGTAGGCGCCGCCGTAGGCCTTGCGGGTGATGACCGTCAGCTTGGGCACCGTCGCTTCCGCGTAGGCGTAGAGCAACTTGGCACCGTGGCGGATGATGCCGTTGTGTTCTTGATCGACGCCAGGCAGGAAACCGGGCACATCGACCAAGGTCACCAGGGGCACATTGAAGGCATCACAGAAGCGGACGAAGCGGGCCGCCTTGTTGCTGGCCTCGATGTCCAGCACACCTGCAAGAACCGCCGGCTGGTTGGCCACGATGCCGACGGGGCGACCATTGAGGCGGGCAAAACCGGTCAGGATGTTCTTGGCGAATTCCGGCTGGATTTCATTGAAATGGCCATCGTCGACGATTTTCTCGATGATGCCGTGCATGTCGTACGGCTTGTCCGCCGAGTCCGGGATGGGGTCGCGCAGCTCCGGATCCATGCGATCAGGCGTGTCCGTGGGCTCCACGAGTGGCGGCTCGGTGAGGTTGTTGCTGGGCAGGAAGCTCAGGAGGGCTTTGATGCCGTCAATGATGGCGTCTTCGTCCTCGAAGACCTGGTGGCACACACCACTGGTGCTGGCGTGGGCGTGGGCACCGCCCAGTTCGTCCATGGTCACGTCTTCCCCGGTGACGGTCTTGATGACCTCGGGGCCGGTGATGAACATGTGACTGGTGTCCTCCACCATCAGCACGAAGTCGGTGATCGCCGGACTGTACACGGCACCGCCGGCGCAGGGACCCATGATGGCCGAAATCTGCGGGACAACGCCACTGGCCTGCGTGTTGCGGTAGAAGATCTCCGCATAGCCACCGAGGCTCATCACGCCTTCTTGGATGCGAGCGCCACCGGAGTCGTTCAAGCCAATGACCGGCGCACCGTTTTGGACGGCCAGATCCATGACCTTGCAGATTTTCTCGGCGTAGACAAGGCCCAAGCTGCCACCCCAGACCGTGAAGTCCTGGGCAAAGACGTACACGAGGCGCCCATCGACGGTGCCCCAGCCGGTGACGACGCCGTCGCCGGGAATGTGCTGCTGATCCATGCCGAAATCCGTGCATTCGTGCTGGCGGAAGGCATCCAATTCCTGGAAGCTGCCCGCATCCAACAAGAGGTCGATGCGTTCACGGGCGGTGTACTTGCCACGCTTGTGCTGCGCTTCGATGCGCGCCGGGCCGCCACCTTCGAGGCTCGCGGCCTTCAGGTTGCGCAGGTCTTCCACCTTCTGGGTGTTGCTCACGGCAGCGGCACAGGCACGCCTCGTTAAAGTCTGCCACCGCCCCGGCGCCCGTGTCCCACCAACCTCATATACAGGCCCTTTGTCGGCCGCCTTGTCCTGGAGACCGTCCTATGGCCTTCCCTGAAGCTGTCGCCCGCCGGCTCGACAAGAAGATCTGCATGCACTGCGGTGCCACCAACGCTCGCCTCGCGACGCGCTGCCGCAAGTGCCGCACCAAGAACCTGCGCGTCAAGGCCAAGGAACCCCGCGGTACCTGATCACTCCTCTTCGCCGTCTTCGGCAGGGGAACCAGCTACGTCGCGTGCTTCGTCCACGTAGTCTTTGACGACATCGTAGATTTCCCGCGTATCCTGGTAGCCACGCACCAGGAGCAGGATGATACTTGCACTTCCAGCGCCAGCCACGGCGAGTGCGCCAAGCATGACCGGCGTGAATGGCGAATCCGGTACAATGCGAACGAGCATGGTACCGATGCAGGTGTCCTCGGACCACTCGGTGACCTCGCCACGGTAGCGATACGTCCCTGCGGCGCCTCCCGGCAGGCCTTCGAACGTCGTGTTGCCCGTGATCGTCGTGACGGCCTCGCCCCGGGTGAAGTTGCGTTCGTCGATGATGACTTCATACGGCCCGACTTCCGCGATGAGGACGAAGTGTCGAGCCGGCCCGTCGACGCGGACCTCGTAGGTGATGTTGTCGCCTTCACGCACCAGAATCGCATCCGAGACGTCGTCCCCACGTCCACGGACATCTTGCCCTTGGATGGCCACGTCGCAGTCGCCTTCGATGGCGGCTTGGGCACCGGGCATGAGGGGAACCAGGAGAACCAGGAGCAGAAAACGCCAGGACGGGTTCATGCGCCGACCTCCCGGCGCAATTTGTCAATGCGTTGGTTGACCCACAGGACGCCAACTAGGTTGCCGGCCATGGGCACGGCGGCGCCCAAGAGCGACCCTTGGATGATGCCCTCAACCAGGTCTTGGGTGTCCAAGAGAATGTATCCGAGTTGATGGAGCGCCACTTCGACGGCGAGGTCGACGAGGGCGCCCGCAATCATCGCCTTGATGCTGATGCTGGGACGCCAACGCAGATGTTGCGGAATCCCGCGGCCATCAAGATGCAGGTCCCGGTCGATGCGCTTGGCCACCCGGCCGGCATCACCCGCCAATTCATCGGCCTGCGCCGCGAGTTCGACGTCACGTTGGTCGACGTCGCCATCTTGGTCCATGTCGCGGGGCTCGGACACGCCAGAGAATGCAGCCGGACTTAGAAGAAGTCATCCAGCTCGAAGGGGCTCCGCCCCTTTCGAAACCCCGGGCGCGGCCGGCGGCCCCGCATCAAAAGAAATCGTCCAGTTTTGCCTTGCGGACCTTGTCGTTGTTAAAGAGGGACTCCACCGCTTGCTCGAGCAGCATGATGCGCTGCTTGGTGTAGCTGTCAATGTTGTACTTCTCCGCAACTTCCTTGGAGATGTTGAGGTACTTCCGGACACTGCCCTCGTGGACGGTGAGCGTGATCTTCGGATTGCCACACTTGATGCACCGGCCAGCCAAGGGCATGCGGCGGTACTTGGCATTGCATTGGACGCAGCGCACCTTCTGCTTGCTAAACGCCTTGAGATTGCCCATCAAGTCGGGCAGGAAGTGGGTGCCGATGACCTTGGCGCCGACATCAGCCTCGTCGACAGCACGAGTCTTGCGTGCCAATTCCATCTGCGCGGTCATCTTGTCCATCATGGACTCCAAGACCTTGTACGCCGACAGGCGCGGACCCTCCGCGATGTCCTTGGTGTCGTGGGTGAAGCCGAAGCCCTCGTACTGCTCTGGTTTGCCGACGCGGTCTTCCACGAGGCCCATCAAGGAACCGACGTCCTTGGGGTGGGCGTGGCGCGTCGTGGCTTCGAAGAATTCCAGCGGATATCGACTCAACGTGTCGACGTTGTGGGCTTCCTTGTCAATCTCATTGGGATCAAGGCGCGTCGTCAACACGAGGGGCAGATCCATCAAACCGCCACGCCGATCGGGCACGTACTCACGGCTGAAATTCAACAGCCCGTCCATCAGGAGCATCATGGCGTCTTCGTCGCCGTCGCAGTTGCGGCGCTTGGCCGCATGGAAGTACGGATGACCGTAGTGGCCTTGCACGTCGCACCAACCGATGATGCGGGTCAGGACGCCACCGCTGGTGTGGGGAGCCAGACCGATGGCGAGCGTGCCAATGAGGTCGTCGCGATCCTGGGCGTTGTAGTACGGCTTGAGGCCGTAGAACTTCTCCATCAGGTCGTCAACGTATTGCGCCGTCTTCTGGAAGTACGCCATGCAGCCCTTGCTGACAATGACGTCCTGGACGCGGAGTTCCAGAAGCTGATCATCGCGCTCGAGGGGCGCCCCGGCGACGTCGTGGGTGTACCCCAGGGCCACCAATCGATCAACGGGCGCGTGAATCTCCCGGGGCCGGAAATGGGTGATTGGCAAGTCCGTCATGTCGTAGCGGACGGTGCCATCCTTGAACGCCCACAATTCGTACTTGGCCCGCAGGAGCGTCTTCTCCAACGGCTCTGGAATCTTGGTCTTGTTGACGACCTTCTCAGCGGCCTTGACGCTCGAAGGCAGGCGATCGAGTTGAATGGCCGCGCGGGCCCGATCCAATTCGGCGCGTAGGTCGATGACCGTGGCCGCATCGTCGAAACTCCGCTCCTGACCGGGCCTCGGCGGAATCGCTTCCGTGCGTCCCTGGCAGCGGTCGCATTGGATGCGCCAGGTCTTGGCTTCGCACTGGGTGCATTTGCGCTCGCCGACCATCACTTCGATGCGGCCTTTCTGAGCGGCATCCTTGACGAGACGCTGGCTGCCGCCGGCTTGGCCAATCGGGAACAAGCCATGGGTCGGCGGCTGCATCTTGCGCACATCCGCTTTCTCGGGGCGACCCATGCGGCCCCCGACGCGGCACGGCGCCTTGGGCATCATCGGGAACCCGGCCAAGCGGCCCACCAGTTCCACGGTTGGGTAGCGCGTCTCGAAGTCTGGTTGGCATGGGTCGAACAGGATGCGGCGGCGATCCGTCTCGGCGATTTTGCCGTCGATGGCATCAAGGCCGAGGCACCGCAGGAACGGCAGCGCCAGGGGGTCTTCGATGACGATGCGCTCGTCCAGGATGCTGTGGAAGCAGAGGAGCCGGACGAGAAGGTCCTTCATCGCCGCGTCGTCCGTCGGCAGCGTGACGGCTTCGCCGACCAGCGCGGCGCGGTCGCGTACCCAGTCGCTGAGGCTGCGGATTTCGAGGGCATCGAGGTCGTGCCAAAGGAGGGTCACGGCCGGATGCAGTGGCACCTGGCTGACTTCAGCGTCGGTGACCATCTGGGCGCCCGTTTGCACGTGAGGCGGGGAATGCCCCTGTTTTTCATGCAGTTGCTCCCACCACTCCGTGCACCAGCTGGCATGCGGCAGCAGGGCATTGTTCTCGGCGAATTCGCCAAATGGAATCAGAATCTCGCCAAGGTCGACGATTTCGTCAATCGCCGGGCGTAATTCCTTGACTTGGGCAATGGACGTCACGTGGACCAAGTCGCCCTTCTTGGTGAGAACCGTCGGCCCGTCAATGGTATCGCAGGGCGTCGCGAGGGTGCCCTTGCCCGGGCGTTCAACCTTGAGTTGCGTGCCGACGGCCAGGAAATCGTCGACGAGCGCCATCGTCGCCGGATGGAATGCGTTGCTGGCCAGACCCGCCGTCCGGGCGCGGCCGTAGCGCAAGCGGAAGGCACCTTCGCGGCTTGGGTGGCCAAAGACGGGGCGACCCGCGATGATGTCCTTGACGAACTTGGTGATGGGTGGAATTTCAGGAATGGCGTTGGGGTCGGCTTCGCCGTCCTCGTCGTCGTCCTTCTTGCCTTTCTTCATGAACTCCTCAAGGAAGTTCCAGCCTTCGAGGCCCAATTTGTCAACGTGCTTCATCAGCTTGGGCGCCTTCAGAACAAGGCCTTCCGCCATGACGAGACAAGCACCGCCGCGCAGACGGTTGCCCTCGACGCGGGGCAAGTCGCGGTTGCCCGTGACCTCCTCTTGCTCGGTGCCTTCACCATTGATGCAGATG
>JBMZJT010000064.1:0-7073 GCA_049617695.1 Thermoplasmatota archaeon
GACCCTCGTGCACCCGCCGATTTCGTTGGGCGACGACGCAGGGAGCCACAACCTGCCGCTGAGCGCAGGGCTGAAATAGGAGACCCATGTCGGCGGCTCTTGCCTTGGCAGGGGAAACCTTGCGCGAGACCCATTGGGCCTCCCGCGACGTGCCCCGGCGCATTGCGCCGACCCACTTGGGCTGCTAGCTTAGTCAGGTAGAGCATCGGACTCTTAATCCGACGGTCGCCGGTTCGAACCCGGTGCAGCCCGCTTTCCTTCCTCCAGCCAAGGCTCCCTTGCGGCTCCGCACCCTTTCAGCGGATCAGGCAGCTCACTTTTTCGAGGCGCACCCCCACCCGAATGTCTTGGAACCCATGAGCCACCCGGAACGCAAACGGTTCTTGGGGCTCTTTCAAGGCACACAGCAGGTCGGCAGCGCGACGTTGGAGAAGCGTGCCTTGGGTGCCGTGCAAGTAGGCGGCATCTACGTCGTCGAGCAGCTTCGGGGAACCGGCGCCGGACGGGTGCTCCTGAATGGCGTTCGCGAAGTCGCTCGTGACTGGGGCGGCCGGTGGCTTGTTTTGGGCTCGTATCGACGGGCGCCCGACGTCGCGCCCTTCTACCGATCGGTTGGCTTCCGAACGCTGGTGCCCTACATCCCCGGCGCGGCATCACCACATGTCGCAGGCATGACGGCACGGTTGTTGGCGCGGTTGTTTCGCGTCGAAGCGGGGCCGGATAGCATTCGCGTGATGGTGGCGAGGCTCTAAGGCGGGCTCGGCGTCGCGGCGGCGTGGACGGCTGGAATCGCCGAGAATTGGGGCTCGTGGCGACGGCTGCGGCATTGGTGTTCAGCCGCGTCTTTGGCCTGAGCGTCGTGTTGCCCAATTTCCGGGAACACTACGAAGGCCTGGGCTCCGGCCTGGCGATTGGCGTCGCGTTCGGTGCCTACGGCCTCACGATGGCCCTCATGCAACTGCCCTCCGGGTGGCTCTCGGACAAGGTCGGCCGCAAGCCGATGTTGCTGGTCGCGACGACGTTCTTCGTTTTGGGCAGCCTGTTGGCCGGCGTGGCAGACAACATGGCCACCCTCATCGCGGGCCGACTCCTCCAGGGAATGGGCGCCATCAGCAGCATTGCCATGGCCGCCGTCGGCGAAACCCTACCTGCGGAGCGCCGGACGACCGGCATGGCGCTCGTCGGAATCCCCGCCGGTGCCGGATTCCTCCTGGGAATCGGCGTGGGGCCGGCGCTGTATCCCGTCATCGACATGGAAGGCCTGTTCTTCCTGAGCGCCGTGCTGGGCTTGTTGGCGTTCCTGCCAAGCCTTGGATTGCGCTTCGAACCCCCGCGCCACGCACCCAAGGGCGCCATCCCCTGGCGGCCCGTGCTGGCACTGGCCTTGGCCGGTTTCGTGAGCAACTACGCCTTGACAACGACGCTGTTCTACTTGCCCACGACAGATTGGAAAGTCCTGGCGCCGCTCCTGGCGACGGCATTCATCCTGGTGGGTGGCGTGTCGCGCATGATCGACAAGGCCGGCTGGACGTTCGGGCCCGTCGCCGTGGGCTTGGTCGTCGTGGCTGCAGCCGCCGCCGGCTTTGCCTTGCTTGGCGGCATCGGGGCGCTCCTGGTTGGAGGCGTGTTCTTCACGAGCCATGCCATCCTGCAGAGCACCCTACCAAGCCAAGTCAGTCGCGTCGCGGGCGTCGCGGGCGGTCGTGGCCACGGCATCCAAAACGTGGTCGCCTACTTCGGGACGTTCCTCGCGGGAAGCATCGCAGGATGGCTTGTGCCTTGGACGGGCGCCGCGTTCGTCGTGCTCGGCGCTCTGGCCGTTGCCGCCGCCGGAAATGTCCTTCTAGCGCGGCCCAAAGCCTGATAGGGGCCCTCGACTGGCCCCGGCCGTGGACACCGAGCGGCGCATCCAGCTCCTGCGCAGGCTCTCCGTCGTCGTGGTCATCATGACGTACGGCCTCATGGTGCTGGGTTCCTGGGTCAAGGCGACCGGCAGCGGCCTCGCCTGCCCCGATTGGCCCCAATGCTATGGCGAATGGCTGCCGCCGTTCCCAAGCGCCGACACCAACTCGTACTACGAAGGCCAACGCGTGGTCTACACGCATGCCCAAGTCATGTACGAATGGGGCCACCGATTCGTCGCCGCCCTCCTTGGCCCGGTGTTCCTCGCCTTCGCCTGGATTGCGTTCCGAGGCAAGGAATTGGCCCCCGCACTGCGCCGCTTGCCTGCGGTCGCAGGCTTTGTCCTCGTCGGCCAGATCTTCATTGGTGGCCTGACCGTCGTCACCGGCAACCCGGCCTGGGCCACGACCTGGCACCTGGCCACCGCGACGCTGTTCTTCTTCCTCGTGACCTGGAGCGCGGCCGTCGTCTGGCTGCGACCACTTGCCCCCATGACCACAGAAGCCCAGAGCGACCGCCCGTTTTCGGCCGTCGTCAAAGACTACGTCGAAATCAGCAAACCGCGCATCATTCTGCTGCTGCTCGTCGTCGCCTGGGCCGCGATGTTCGTCGCCGAAAAGGGCCTGCCCCGACTCGATCAATTCCTGGCAGTCACCCTCGCCGGCACCTTCAGCACCGCCGCCAGCGGCGCCTTCAACAACGTCTGGGAGAAAGAACGCGACCGCCGCATGGGACGCACCGCCCAGCGCGCCGTCGCCGCCGGACGCATCCCCGTCAGCCACGCGCTGATCTATGCGGGCGTTCTGTCCGTCCTGTCCATCCTCGGCTTCGCAGTCCTGGACAAGTGGCTGGCCGCGCTCCTGACGTTCGGCGCCATCGGCTACTACGTCATCGTCTACACGGCGCTCCTGAAGCCCACCACGGCGCAAAGCATCGTCATCGGCGGCTTCGCCGGCAGCTTCCCCGCCCTCATCGGGTGGGCGGCCGTCACGGACACCGTGGGCCTACCAGCCTGGATTCTGGCTGGACTCGTGTTCCTCTGGACGCCCGCCCATTTCTGGGCGCTTGCGCTCCTGTACAAGCACGACTACGCGGCCGCCGAATACCCCATGCTCCCCAACACCCAGGGTGAAGCTGCGACGCGACGCCAAGTCCGCATCTACTCCGCGCTCACCGTGCTGTGCAGCATCGTTCTGGTCTATCCCTTGGCCGAAGCCGGCTTGATCTACCTGATTGCAGCCCTTGGCCTAGGTTTCCTTCTAGTGCGCCGCGCCAGCGACTTGGAAGCCCACCCAACGCCGAAGCGCTACCGCAGCTTCTTCCTGTTCACCATCCAGTACCTTGGCCTACTTTTCGTGGCATTGATGGTCGATCAGCTGGCGTTCCTGCCGATTCTCGGCTAAGGATACGTCGGCAGCGCCGCGCCCGGTGCGAGCTTCAGTTCATAGCCCGTTGCGATGCTGGCAACTTCGCCCAAGACTTGGTACACGTGAGCGCTGGTGGCGTCCAAGACCGCCTCGTCGGGACCCGGCTCGCCGGCCAACTGCGTCGTAAACGCCAGCGGTTCGAAGTGGCTGCCCGGCGCGTTGAGGTTGGCGTCATCACCCTTGTCTTTGTGCACCCGGTTGAATCCGCCCACGACGCGGCCGCAGACCATGTACATGACTGGCTCCGCGACCGCACTGCCTGTGCGAAGCCCCGTGTGAACCCCTTCTTGGACAATGACAGAGGTCGTCTTGACGCCCTCCTTGCCCTTCGCCATTTTCTCGCGTCCCTTGCTGTTGAGCGCCAGGAATTCCTCGCCACTGGTTGCTGTCGTGATGCCCATGCCGTAGGTGCCGGCGTCGGCTTTCACGAAGACATGTGGGGTCCGTTCCACGCCGTATTGGTCGTACTTGGCCTGCACACGAGATAGGACGCCATCCACGGCGGCTGCGGCCTCGTCCAATCCGACGCGGCCCTTGAAATCCACGCCATCGACGCGCTCGTATTCAGCCGACATCAACCAGGGATCGAAGCCGGCAACGATGCCGAGTTGACGCGCCAATTCGTTCACGACGCGGAAATGCTGGGACTTGCGCCGGCGATGCCACCCCATCGCAGGCGGCGGCGTAATCGGTTGATCCAAACGATCCAGAATTTCCGGCGTTCCGCCAGACAGGTCATTGTTGAGGATCACGACGTCGTGGACCTTGCCGTCCGCAACGAGCACGTCGCCGTCGCGCAGGACGCCATGGAGCTCCAATTGGTCGCCAAGTGCCGTCTCGACCGTCGCCTTGGGAAACAGCTCGTGCGCCATGGTCCCCACCGTGACCTCGTAGCCCGCCCGAACAAACAAGTCCCGCAACGCACGCAAGTTCTGGAAGTACCACTTGTTGCGCGTGTGGTTCTCCCCGAGGACCAGCAACTGCGCGGCATCCGGGTACACCTTGGCCATGTAGCTGCGAACGGCGTCTGCCGCTGCATCCCAGCTGCGGACACTCAAATTGTTGAAGCCAGCGGGGAAGGCATTGGCATCCACGACAGCTGCTTTGGCGCTGTTGCGTCGGATGTCGACGCTTGTGTAGACCGGACACAAGACCTGATTGCGGTGATAGCTAAGCAAATCCTCGATTGCATCGGCTCGCTCGACGAGCACGCCATCCAGTTCATGCAGGGTCATGCAAGGTCCTCCAACGCCAGTCCGCGCAGGTTGCCGTCGCGCTCCACAAAGACCTCATGCCAGAGCCGGTACAGCAGGGCTTCGGCCGGCACCGAGAACGTTCCTTCGAGACCTGCGGGGGTTTTGCCGCCCGCAAGCTTGGCGGCCTGCGCCTCGAAACGCTCCATGACCCACGGGCCTGTCGCGCGCCCCGCCGGCACTTTGGGCCGCCACACAAGATCATGCGGAAGACCGACATCCTCCAAGGCCTTGCGCAAAATCCACTTCTCGACGCCATCATGCAGCTTCAGCCCCCAAGACAAGGCCCGGCTGGCCTGATGCAGCGGCTTGGAAAGGAACGGAACCCGGACTTCGAGGCTGCTGGCCATGCTGTTGCGATCGACGAGGCGAAGTTGGAAATTGTTCAACTGACCGCCAAGTTGATCGTACTCGGCCAGCGAACTGCCACTGGAGTGCGTCATCGCAATCTCTGTCGTCAAGCGCTCGGCGTGCCGCGGATTCGCTGAACGGATGCGCTCGATGCGCTGCCGCGCCAAAGCCAACGGCTCCCGGTAGCGGCCATAGCCACCCCACAATTCATCGCTGCCTTGGCCGCATAGGCCGACCTTGACGTGCTTGGCCATGTTGGCAAACAAGGGCTGGAAGAAGAACTCGGTGTAGTTGATGTTCTCATTGTGCCACGTATAACGAGGCAAATCTCCGACGACCATGTCGAGATCGAAGAACGATTCGTGATGATCCGTCCCCAAGTCTTCTGCCAATCGCCTCGCGTGGCGAAAGTCATCCACATCCTGTGACTCGGCAATCGTGAACGTCTTGATGGGCGTGTCACTGAGCAACGTTTGATGGACTGCGGCAACGGCCGCCGAGTCCAGCCCCCCGCTCAAGATGACACCGAGGGGCACGTCCGCCATCAATTGCTCATCGACGCTTTGCACGAATCGCTCGCGAATGGCGTGCGCCGCGGATTCAATGCTCGTGAAGCTCTCATGCGCCACCTGATAGTATGGCTGCCATGCAACTTGGCACGGCCCGGGCCCGGGGCGGACGGTTGCCATGCTGCCCGGCGGCAGCTGATGAACCCCTTCAAAGAGCGTGCCTTGGCCCGTCAAGAACTCCAACGCCGCGCGTTCTTTGATGCGGTCCAAGTTTGGAACTGCCTTCAAATCTGGATGTGCAAACAGGGCTTTTTGCTCCGAGGCAAAAATCCAGTCTTCGCCTGCGCACGCATAGAAGAAGGGCTTGATGCCGAAGGGGTCGCGGGCAATGAACAAGGAGCGCTCCAAGGTGTCCCAGATTGCGAAGGCGAACATGCCCTCGAGGCGACCTGGCAGACCATCGCCCCAGGCCCGGAAACCCTCCAACAGGACCTCCGTGTCGGAGTGGTCGGATCGAAAGACATGCCCCGCGGATTCCAGCGTTTCGCGCAGAGCTTGATGGTTGTACACTTCCCCATTGTAGACGATGCAATAACGGCCATCGTGGCTTTCCATCGGCTGGGCGCCGCCAGAAATGTCGATGATGGAAAGCCTGCGGTGGCCGAGGGTGACATCCCGATCCGTCCAAACGCCGTCGCCGTCCGGCCCGCGATGCGCGATGCGTTGACCCATGCGGTCAACCAATGCTCGATCTTCGCGCCCCAGGAGGCCGATGATGCCACACACAGGCGGACCAGCCCACCCCGCTTGAAAAATCAGGGCAAAGGGGTCATTTCGATTCCACGTGCCAATTTGTCACGCGCCAGGTGCTCCGGCTTGCCGTTTCTTCAACGGAGGCATCGTCAATCACGATGCGTTTGTGGTAGTGCGGTGCGTCAAGAACCAGGGTCTCATATTCGCCGCCTTCGCCCGCTTCATGCAATCGCATGCCGCGCAATGCGGCCAGGCGTGCTTCGTCGAGCCGCGCACCAGCCCATGAAGCATCGAGGCCATCTGCGGCGACGCGACTGAACCGGACATCGTAGGCCTGCACCAGACCCTCCATGTACGTGCCCGCGCGCTTGTGCCACAGGGGGGCGAATGTCTTCAGTCCGAGCCGCGCACCGATGCGATCGATTCGGGTTCGCTGATATTCGCTTGCAAGCGCACCCGAGATGATGGCGTCAACTTGGAAATCCTCCTTGATTCGGGCCAAGGCCCGTTCGAGATCACCCACCTCTTCCCAAGGGTCAGGACGGGCCGACGCTGTGACCAATTCCATGCCCATGCACGAGGCCACATCGACCACCAAATCCAGGTTGGGGGTGTGGAACATGTAGGCGTCGTCCTCCTCAGGCACCATACGCAATCCCACCGGCACATCCCAGCCGTGTCCTTGTGCCACCTCGACCGCGGCCACGGAATCCTTGCCCCCAGACAGGAGGGCGACGCACTTCAAGCGTCCAACTCCAGATCCTCGATCTGGCTATCGCGGAGCGTCGGCCGAAATTCCCGGGCCGGCGCTAGTTCAGCGAAGTCCAGCTCGAAGCGGACACATCCATCGTCAAGCGGTGCAACTTGTCCCAACAAGG
>JBMZJT010000065.1:0-3678 GCA_049617695.1 Thermoplasmatota archaeon
GGGCCACGTACCCAGTCGGCGCACCGCTTTCTGGGTCGCCGGCGTCGTCGGCGGGGGCGGCGAAGGTAAACGTCGCGTTGTGGCTTGTGACCTCCCAGGTGCCTTCCACAATGGCTCCCGGCGCGTCCACGTCTTTCTCGATGAAACTGATGAATTGGGAGCTCAGCGTTTGGCGCTCCGCTGCGGGCTTCGTGTTGGATTCACGGACATGGCCCTGCAAGGGTAGCACGCGGTCGCCGCCGGGGCCGAAATCGACCGTCGCCAGGGGCTCTGCCGTGATGAGGAACGCAACGCGATCGCCTTTGCCGTGATCGACGCGCACGATGCCCGTGTTGCCGCCGCCGGCATTCTGGTAGGCCAAGTCCTGCTCACGGATGCCACGGCCAGGACCCGCAGGATCGTTTTCTGCGTCTGTCGGCGCTTCCACGGGCTCGCTGAAGATGAGTCGAAGGCGCTTGCCGCCTTCATCACCAAAGGCATTGGTGACCACCGGGAACGCACCATCGGTCTTGGCAAACCCACCGCCTTGGAACGCGCCCAGGGGTTGGTCGGCCAAATCGAACAGCACGTCACCAATGTGGTCGACGTCCGGCAAGTCGCCGGTGTCGCCATCATGCAACGTCAGGTCAACTTCACTGAAGGCGAGGATGAGTGTGTCGGCGTCGTTCCACGTCCCGCCTGTGACTTCGTGGCCTTCGACCGACCACGCCTCGGGGTCGATGTTGGCCGTGTTCATGGATTCGCTGAACGTCAATTCGTAGGCATCCAAGGCACCGTCACCATCTTGGTCGCGGGTGATGCCTTCAATGATAGCAGGCGCCGCGCCGTCTTGCTCATCAATGGCACCCATCCTGACGTCCAACGCCTCGTTGGCAGGTTCGGCGAGGTCCGTGAAGGGCGCGCGCCCATCCTCACAACGCAGGGCAGTGAAGACGACAAGAAGACCCGTGTCAGGATCTTGCGTGGCCGCTTCCTGCAGTGGCACAATGACTTCGGTCCCGTCGACGGCCGGAAGTTCACCAGGGGCTAGGTCCAGCAATCGATCGGCCACGGCGAGCCCTTCTTCCTCGCCACCTTCCCAGCAAATGGCCACGACGGGCTCGCTCCAATTCAGTCGAACCGCATCGATGTATCCATTGCGATCCGAATCGACGCTGAGGACGCTGAGAAGTCGGGGCGCCTCGCGATCGGCCAAAGGCAAGCTTGCCAACGGGACCAAGCGATCGGATTCGGCATGGCGCAATTGGCCGCCAAGGACCTGCAGCCGCGCGGGTTCCGTCGAGCGAACATCGCTCACGGCGACCGCATCGGTGAGCGTGAGTTGGACCCGGAAGGGATCGGGTTGGGTTGCCGAAAGGACACCTGCAATCGGGTCCAGCGGCGGATTGTCATACACGACATCGAACGCCTGCTGCGATGCGCCTTGCACTGGGCCGTTGAAGCGAACCGTCACTTCGTCGCTGCCAATATTGGCCCGTGCCTCGATGGCACGCAACGTCGCCAACGGGACGGTATTCGAAGCTGCGCCATTTCCGACCACGTCGGACACCGCCGCGACGGGACGCAATTGATCCAATCCCAAATCACCGGCGGCGACCTCGCCATTAAGTGTTGCAACCCAGCGGGCGCCGGTTCCCGTGACGCTACTGACGCCGGTTGCGCCCCCGGCGCCGAGATCTTCGTATTCTAGCGAGCCAGCGGAAAGGCTGTTGATGGGTTCACTGAAAGTCAAGTCAACATTGGCATCGCCGCCCAGCGCAATAGCGGAAACCAAGACGGGCGGCGCCTTGTCAACGGTGGAGCCACTTTGTGTCGCTGGCAGGCCATTGAGACCTGCCAAGCCGTGGCCGGAGCGAAGTGTGACCGCCGGCGTTTGCGCCGTGTCGAAGCCTTGCTCTTCGATGCGCAAGAGCACTTGGCTCTCCGTGATCATGGAATAGCCGATGATGGTGCGACCATTCACGTTGAAATCGGACATGCGCAGCGTTTCTTCTGCAATCGCCCGGTTGAAGGTGAGCCGAATGGAGTCGATGCGACCATCCGGCACGGCCAGCGAATCGGACCAAAGATCCAAGGTCTCAATGGTCGTCAAGTCGGGGCCGGAGCCACTCTGCGCCACGGTGACCGAAGACAACAGGAGGAGCACGACAACCAGCCCGCTTCGCATCATGCCTTCCACCGCCGTCCGACCTTAAAGGGAGTACCGTGGCGATGTTCAAGTGAAAGGGGGAAAAGGAGAGGCACGTCTCAGTTGAGGACGCCCTTAACGCCGCACTGCGGGCACGTCGTCGTCAGGGGCTTGACGCCCGTGGCGGTGAAGACGTGTTCACAGTCGGGGCACTCCATCTGGTAAGACTCCGCTTCGGCAGCCGCGGGTTCATCCCAGCCACCATCGTCGAAGCCATCGTCATCCCAGTTGTCGCCGTCGGCGGTGTCCGCGTCCGTGTCCCAGGGTTCGTCGTCCCAGCTGTCCTCGGGGCCGTCGTCCTTGTTGCGGCGCGCGAGCACCACAATCAGGACAATGACGACGATCAGCAGGATAAGGCCACCAATCAGGAACCAGACCCAACCGGGGACACCATCGTCGCCGCCATCGCCGCCGGTTTGGGCCGTACCGAGCGCCTTCTGCTCGTCCTCGGACAGGTCGCTGTAGCCGGGCACATTGTCCAGGTCGTCGTACTGTCCGCCGGTCTCGCCGGCCAAGAAGTACACGGTGACCAGGTAGACGGCTTCGGCGGGAGCGTCTTCGTCCGTGTAGGAGTTGGCCGCGAAGGCCGCAGTACCAGCGGCGAGGTCCGCGATCATGTCGAACGGACTGGTGCTGCGCCAAATCTGCACACCCGCAATCTCATCCTCGGTGTCCGGCAGCGTCCAGGAGACTGTGTTGTCTCCGTTGGCGCGCTCGACGTTGATGGTCTCACGAATGTCTTCGTTGGCCGCTTTCAGCTTGCTGGTGAAGTCCACTGCGGGCGGCGCTTCCACGACGATTTCGTAGTGGGCCGTCAGCGAGGAACCGCCTTGACTGATGCCCACGACGTGCAGGTACCAGGTGCCGGGGGCGATGTTCGTCTCGGTGTGCGTCGTGGCCGTGCCCTTGGAGACGTCCGCGTTGGCAGCCGTGACCGTCGTGTCTTCGTCATCGTCGAAGATGACGTAGTACGTGATCTGGCTTTCCGCGTCCGTGAGGCCCGTCCAGGAGAACGTTGCGTCATCAGTCTCCGTAGCGACACCAGCCTGGTGGGTACTGGACGTGATGACCAGGGTCCCGGTGGGCGGGGTGTCGTCAAGCATTTCCGTTTCCGCACTGGCCGTGTCGATGCCGCCCTTCTGATCCTTCTCATCCACACCGCGCACGGCGACGTAGTAGAGGGTTTCAGGATCCAGGTCGGCAGAACCAATCTTCGTGACGGTCGCCGCTTGCGTCGCACCGCCAGCCACGAGCGTTGCCGGACTGAAGGTGACTTCCGCATCGGCAGCGGCATCGAAGTTCGTGGCGGTGATCGGATTCTCGCTGATCTTGACATCATACGAGGACACGGTACCGGTCGCGTCGTCGTCGCCAGGCGCCGTCCAGGACAGCGTGATCGAGTTCGCCGTCACATCCGTCACGCTCAGGTCGTTGATGCCGCCGGGCGTGATGTTGTCCAGAACCAGCGGCTGGCCGCTCGGGCTGTTGGA
>JBMZJT010000065.1:3688-6603 GCA_049617695.1 Thermoplasmatota archaeon
CGAGGCCGTTGACGTCCTTCGTCGTCATGGCGACGAAGTACGTCTTCGTGGCATCGAGGCCAGTCACGGTGAGCGTCTGGCTGGCACCGGAAGACGGCACCGGCAGGATGGCAACATCGCCAATCGTACCGGCAGTGACCTTGGTGGCTGCCGCGAAGTTGGCCTCCGTGATGGCAGCTTCCGAGATGCGGATGTCAAACTCGTCCAGGTCATCAGCCACAGGCGTCGTCCAGGTGAGCTTCAGACTCTGCTCGCCGGCTTCCACCGCGAGATTGGTAATCTGTCCAGGAGGCGTGCGGTCGGCAAGTTCACCGTTGAGCGATAGGGCCGCGAAGTTGGCGTAGTTGCCAGCGGCGTCCGTAATCGCATTGGTCACCGGCGAAAGCGTGTCCAGTTCGAGGTCACCCGCCGTGACGGCTTGGTCGAAGGTCACCGTGCCTTCGACGCCGCCGGCTGCGACATTGACCGAAGCCAAGCCGCCGGCGCCTGCACCGTTGCCATTGACGTAGTCAAAGTCGCTGGGCAGGAGCGCTTGCGTTTGTGCCTGATCACGCGCGACGGGTTCGCTGAACTCGATTTGCGCGATGGTCAGACCGGCACCGGTAGCCAAACCGACGACGGTCGGGCGAGCACGGTCAACTTCCGTGATGTCCCCTCCGGCGAGGCTGGCCAGCTCGTTACCAGCCAAGTCCGTGAAGCCGATGATGTTCGTGTAGAACAACTGGGGCGTCTCGGCGCCGTCAAACTCCGTGCCTTCCGAGAACGGAATGCGCAGGGTGGAGTCATTGGCCGTGCCCAGGTCGCTGCTGTCAATCAGGTGCGAATCGCCGTTGGATGCATCATCCACAAGCCATTCTTGGCTGCGGAAGCTGCTGTCCAAGACCGGCTCGGAGAAGATCAAGCGGTAGGCGTCGATCTTGCCGTCACCGTCGAGGTCTTGCGTTGCGGCTTCGGCCTGGTTGTCGGGCGCACCATCGGCGTCCCAAAGAACCGGCGCGACCTTGTCCATGGCCTCTAGGTTGCTAATGGCACCCAAGGCATTGGCAGGCGAAGCTTGGTCGACGATGAGGGCATTGTCAGAGTTGACGTTGTAGCTCACCGTGGGCTTGACACCGCCGTGCAGGGTCGTGGTCTCGGTCAGTTGGATGTACAGTTGGGCGTCGTTGGCTCCGGCGCCAGCACAGTTGCCATCGTCGCCAATGGCCGTCAGGATGGCAAAGGGCGTGACCGTCGTTGCGCCGAGCTTCACGGTCCACGGTTCGCCGGGCGTCGTGAACTCGATGTTGCCACAACCGACACCGTCGTCCAGCGGTTCGCTGAAGGTGAGGCGCAGGTGGTCGACGAGACCATTGCCGTCATCCACGGTTTCGACCTTTTCAAGAATCGGGGCCGAGGCGTCCGCAAAGCCGATGCGCAGCACAGGGGCCGAAACACTCGCGGCATCCTTCACGCTCGTCTTGGGCGCGATTTCATCGTCCGCAAAGTCGTCGGCGTTCAGGTCTGCGTTGAACGTCAGGGTCACGGTGGACGTGCCGGCCGTGTGCTCAACCGTCGCAATCGACGATGCGCCGCCGGCCTGGACGTTGTGGTACGTGAAGTCCTGGTGGCGGACCTTGCCGCCTGCACCGGTGCCCGTGACGCCTTCGCTGAAGGTCAGCGTGGCGCGGTCCGATCCTTCACTGCCGGAGACCGTCAAGAGGACGGGGCCCGCGCCATCGGTCGAAGCGACACCGCTGATCGCGGCCATGGGGGCGCCGTCCGCCAAGGAGCGGATGAAGCCAGCCGTGCTGTCGGGGGCGTAGGTGACTTTCGGGAGTTGGTCCGTGCGCCAGCCGTCGGGGGCGACGTTGATGTCGAGGTCCAGGTCGCCGTCGAAGAAGATGTAGATCTTGTTGTCGTCGACGCCACCAAAGGTGCCGGATTCGCCAGGATCGGCCGTATCACAGTCGCCGTTGAAGTCCGTGCGGAAGGTCGAGAGGACCATGCCATCGGAGCTTCCAACGTTGATGGTGCGACCACCGAGGGAAATGGACCATTCGTTGGGGTCCATGTTGGTGGCGCTGGAGCAGGCCGTGCCGGCAAAGTCATCCACGTTTTCGGAGAACGTGATTTCGAGGCCGTCGAGCCAGCCATTGGGCACGCCAGCGGTCGGACCGGTCAAATCGAGGGTCTTGACACTGGTGATGGTGGGGCCAGCCAGGGTGGTCAGGCCAATGAAGACCTGGTCGCCGTGGTTGGTGGCCTGTGCCGCAGGGGGCACCGCGTTGCTGGTACCGTCGTTGACTTCAAGAAGGTCGAAGGTCAGTTGGTCATCGCTGAAGTCAGTCGCACTGAGCGGCGCATCAATCGTGATCGTCGCCGTATCGTCGCCACCGGCGTGTTCAACGGCGTTGACACCGGAGGCACCGGCGCCATTGTTGTTGTTCCAGACGAAGTTGCCGAACACCAGCTTGCCGCCAGCGCCGGTCCCGTACACGGGTTCGCTGAAGGTCAGCAGGGCGCTCGTGGTGCCTTGTTGGCTGTGGGCCGAGACAATCACGGGCAGGGCACCGTCAAAAGCAATGGGATGGCTTTGTTCATCGGCGACCAAGTCGGTCATGTCGAAATTGGAAACGGCGATGCCGTCTAGGTCCGACAGGCCGCCGCCACGGGCAAAGACCATGGTCGGAACGACATCGGTGTCGGGTTCGCCGCGCTCCGTGAGCTGGAGGTAGATGACTTCGTCATCCGCGACGTCGTCGTAGACACGCTCGTTGACGGTGTTGGCCAATTCGGTCTTGGCGATGGCCGTGTCGAGAGTCGATGCAACGGTGTAGGTCGTGTCGTCGCCGCCGCCGATGGCGTCGTCTTCGCCGACGTCCACGATGCTGAATTCGCTGGCCAGGAACGTCGAGTCGTCAATGGGTTCGGAGTAG
>JBMZJT010000065.1:6613-6890 GCA_049617695.1 Thermoplasmatota archaeon
GTCAGCGTCGAGCGTGTGGTAGCTGGTGAGCACGGGGCGCGCGCTGTCCACCGCGATGACGCGGGCGAAGGGTTCAATGGCCTGTCCGCCGACATCCTCGAGCGTTGCGTCGGAGCCAACGAGGAGCACCGTGTCCGTGCCAAAGGCGCCGGCTTCGTCGATGCAGACGTAGATGGCGTTGAGAATCGCGGGGTAGTCGACACTGGGTGCCGAACAGGCGCCCGCGCCAGAAACCACCACGTCCTCAACGGCCGCGAGCGTTTCATCGGTGCCACCG
>JBMZJT010000066.1:0-6579 GCA_049617695.1 Thermoplasmatota archaeon
GGCCAGCGCCACGCCAAAGCCGTCGGCATCATTGATCGCAACATCGAGCGACTCTCCTACCTTGTCAATGACATCCTGGACGTCGCCCGCCTCGAAAGTGGCCGCCTGGAAGTCAACCCCGCGCCGATGCCCCTATCGGCGGCTCTCGAAGAAACCATGGAGTCCTTCGAAGAGACTGCGCGGCGCGTCGGGGTCAAACTGCGCCACGCCAGCGACGTCGGCATCATGGTCTACGCCGACCGGGACCGCCTCACGCAAGTGCTGTTCAATCTCGTCGGCAACGCCCTCAAATTCACGCCTGAAGGTGGTCAGGTGGCACTGGAAGCCTACATGGAAAACGACATGGCCTGCATCGACGTCAAAGATACCGGCCCCGGCCTGACTGCCGAGCAAATCGGCAAGCTGTTCCAACCGTTTAGCCGGGTCCACGACACCCAACACAGCACCATCGCAGGCACCGGCCTGGGGCTCTACATCTGCAAAGGACTCATGGATGCGCATGAAGGACAAATCGAAGCCCGTAGCGATGGACCTGGCAAAGGATCCACGTTCACCATCCGCGTGCCGCTGAGCGACGTGCCTCAACCAGCACGCAGGCCCAGGGCCCTGAGCCGCGCCCGCCCCGATCCACTTGCCGAACGCCTCCGGGAGCTGATCTGATGCTTGCCACAGAGACCCTCATCACCATTGCACTCAACCTCCTGATGGGTGCCGTGTATGCCATGGTCGGCCGCGTCGTGAGCCATCGGCGTGTCAGTAGCCACGCCGAATTGGCCAAGAAATCGTTCGCCGCCTGGTGGTATGCCCTCTCTGGCGTCACCGTCGCCGGCGCCGTGGCCGCCATCATGGGTGCCATGGGTTGGTGGGATCTGGGGGGCTACCTCGCCTACATCCAGGTCATCCTGTTCATCATCGTCGGCGCCCTCGGCGCTCTGCTGTACTACTTCGTGTACCTGTTCACTGGCAGGCGCGACGCCTGGAAGGTCATCGCGGCCGCCTACAGCATCTACTTCATCGCGATTCTGTACTATCTGGGCGCCTCGGACCCCGTCGGGCTCATGGACAGTGCCCAAAACGGCGTCGACGTGGAATACGCCAACGACCTCACCGGCACCGCCTTCCAGGAAATCCTCAGCATCCTGCTGATCCTGCCCGTTCTGCTAGGCGCTATCGGCTACGTCAGCCTCGTGCGCAAGGTTCCCGACCGCAGCGGCAAGTTCCGCATCCTCAGCGTCGCGGGCGGCTTCATTTTCTGGTTCGGCAGCAGCTTCATCGCCGGCAGCCTCCTCGATGTCGCCAACGAACCCTGGTGGCGCCTGGTCAGCAACGCCATCGCACTGCTCGCCTCCGCCATGGTGTACGTCGCCTTCGCGCCGCCTGCATGGCTACGCCGTGCCCTGCGCGTCGAAGGCTACGACGCCTCTCCTGACGCCGCCGACGAGTCTAAATAAAGGCCCCATGTCGGCCGGCCTAAGCCCTGGCCCTGAGCCGGGGCGTCGAGAGAGTCAGAACCATGGCAAACGGAATCGACCGCAAGTCGAATCCTGCGCTCGTGGGCCTCATCAACGACCTCAAGGCCGCTGGCCGTGAGAACGAGGCCCCTGTCTGGCGAGACATCGCAATCCGCTTGGAGAAGCCGTCTCGCAACTGGGCGCAGGTCAACATCAGCAAGATCAGCCAGCACGTGCGTGACGGCGAGAACGTCATCGTCCCCGGGAAACTCCTGGGCAGCGGCGACCTGGACAAGCCGTTCACGGTCATCGCCTACAACGCCAGTGCTTCCGCCAAGGCCAAGATTACGGCCGCCGGCGGCAAAGTCCTCACCATGAAGGAAGGCGTCGCCGCTTTCCCGAAGGGCGAGAAGTGCAGGATCCTTGGTTAACATGTCTGGAGCAAAGCACACCCACCAGCAAGGCAAGGCGACCGGCGTCACCACCGTGATCGACGCCACCGGTCTCGTCCTTGGCCGCATGGCCACCGACGTCGCCAAGCGCGCCAAGAACGGCGAGACGGTCCACATCGTCAACGCCGAGAAGGCCATCATCGTCGGTGCTTCCAAGGAAGCCATCCAAGAACGCTACCGCTTCAAGCGCGAAGTCGGTACCGCCCGCAAGGGTCCGTTCTTCCCTCGTGAACCCCACCTCATCGTGAAGCGCACCGTGCGCGGCATGCTGCCGTACCAGAAGAGCGACGGCCGCGCTGCCTACAAGCGCATCCAGGCCCACATCGGCGTGCCCAAGGAACTCGCGGGCACCGATGCCATCAGCATCGACCACGCCAACCGTGACGCCAAGAGCTTCATGACCGTCCTCGAGCTGAGCCGCTTCCTCGGCTCCCCTGACAGGAGTGCCTAATCATGGCCAAGAAAGTCATCAACACCAGCGGCAAGCGCAAGACCGCCACGGCCCGCGCGGCCGTCATGAAGGGCAGCGGCAAGGTCCGCGTCAACAAGACGCCCCTGGCCATCGTCGAGCCCGAATTGGCCCGCCTGAAGATGGAAGAGCCTCTCTTCATCGCCGGCAAGAAGGCTGACAAGCTGGACATCAAGGTCAACGTCGAAGGCGGCGGGATCATGGGCCAGGCGGATGCTGTGCGCACCGCCATCGCTCGTGGTATCATCGAGTACACCAACGACGAGGAACTCAAGGAGATGTTCCTGGCTTACGACCGCACCCTGCTGGTCAACGACACCCGCACCAAGGAGACCAAGAAGCCCATGGGTCGCGGTGCTCGTGCCAAGCGCCAGAAGTCGTACAGGTGATCTAACATGATGATCCCTGTCCGCTGCTTCACCTGTGGGACTGTCATCGCCTCCGCTTGGGAGACGTACAACAGCACCATGCAGGCTGGCGGCGACGTCAAGAAGGCCCTGGATGACAGTGGCCTTGAGCGCTTCTGCTGCCGCCGCATGCTCGTGTCCCACCGCGACCTGATCAAGGAAGCGGCACACTACGAGTAGGGCGTCAGTCGGACTTCCTTTTCCCTTCCTTCCCCCTTCTTGTTCGCTCGGGCGAGGGCCGCTTCGCTCGGAGCCTTTTTCTTCCCCTTTTTTGACGATTTGAGCGCGACAAGCCTCAAGTCCTGCCGCCGGCCTCGCCGCGGCATGAAGACCTGGCTCATCACGAGTCTGCTTGCTTTCCTGGCTCTGGCCGGTTGCGTCGACGACGACGCCACCGACCCCGTGGAGCTCGGTCCCGTATTCGATGAAAATGGCCTCGTCGCAAGTCACCCGGCCTATGGTTTTGGCACCAACGCGGCGCTCCTGGAGAGTCCCGATGGCAGCCTGTTCCTGGACCGCGACGATGGTGTGCGCCAGTGGTTCAAGACGCCTTACCGCGGCTTCCCTGGTGCCATCAGCGGCCTCGAACCCTTGACCCAGGTTCCCGAGACGGCAGACGACAGCGCCGGCGGCATCGCCGTGTTTGGCGGCCTGGCCTTCGTCGGTGGCCGCGGCGCCGGCCCGATGAACATCATCAACGTCATGGATCCGCTCAACCCGAGCGTCATCAGCAGCATCCCCGATGTGCCGGTGCGCGACGCCGACACGATTCTCTACCCTGACGGACGCCTGGTCGTGATCAGCACCAGTGGCGGCCTCAACGTCGTCGCCACCGACGTCACCGATCCCGCGGCGCCGCGCCTTGTCGGCAACTTCGAGACGCCGGGCAGTGGCCACAACATCGCCGTCGTCCCTGGCACGCCGATTGTCTACAACTCCGGCATGGACATCATTGACTTCAGCGACCCGGAGAACCCGATCATCCAAGGCGTGTTCCCCGACGGCGACGGCTGCCACGACATTGCCTTCCACATCACCAACGAAACCCAATGGGCTCTCTGCGCCGGCTACGCGTACACGGAAATCTGGGACATTGCCGACCCGTTGGCCCCCGTGCTCGTGACCGAGATTGCCTACCCCAGCGTCGAGAAGGGTCTCCCCGTTGTTGGCGAACAATTCGATGACCTGGGCGTGCCCCAAGACGTCACCCAAGCGGTGCCCTGCGCCGGCGTGCCCGAACCCGCACCCGAGCCCTGCGAACAAAGTGCTGCATTCCCGCTGAGCTTCAGTCACCTGGCCATCGTCAACCACGACGCCACCGTGCTCATCATGGGCGATGAAACGGGCGGCGGCGGCATCAATGGCTGCGACGTCTATGTGGACGGCGGCGAAGCCGGCACCTTCAGCGGACCCGTCGGCAACCTCTGGTTCTACGACATCACGGACCCCCAGAACCCGGACCTGCGCGGCCACGTGAGCCCCGGCGCCACGGACGCCGACGACGGCACCGGCAGTTGCACGGCCCACTTTGGCCGTGTCATCGAAGACACGGACTTCCTGGTGATGGCCTTCTACACGGCGGGCATCACGCTCGTTGACTTCAGCGACCTGAGCAACCCCCGCATCGTCGAGCGCCTCGACCAAGGCGGCGACATCTGGGACGTCTGGTTCCACCAAGGCTACCTGTTCACCGGGGATATGGTGCGCGGCATGGACGTGATCGCGCTCAGCTGATCCTTGCCGCTGCCTTTTCCTTCCTTTTCCTCCTTGAAAGCGACACAACGCTTATCGAAGTCTTTCGGTGAACGCCCGGCATGCGCGCACTGCTTGCACTCGCAGTCGTCGCCGTGGCCTTCGCTGGCTGCGTCGAAGACAATGAACCGGAACCGGTCCAAACGCCGGCCCCGACGCCCACGATCGAAATCCCTGAGGCGCCGCCTGTCGTGACTCACGAAGAATTTGGCTACCTCACCATGGACGAACTCGTCGCCGGCGGCCCCGAGCACTTCCCGTTGCCTGGTCTCTACAGCGGCGACAACCCGCCTGGTAGCCCGTACTACTGGCGCAAGCCCCTGTACCACGACTTCGGTGAACTCCCGACGGACATCGCCTTCCAGACCCGCACCCACAACCTCACTGGCACGGGCCACGGCATCGCGGTGTATGGCCCCCTCGCCATCGCCGGCAACAATCCCGGCCCGATGAACGTCATCAACATCCTCGACCCCCAGAACCCGCAGGTCGTCAGCGTGATTGACAGCCCCGTGCGCGACGCCGACTTCATCGCCTACCCTGACGGTCGCCTCGTCGTCGTCAGCGTCAGCGGCAGCGGCAACAGTGTCGTCCTGACCGAAGTCACCGACCCCCACAACCCCGAACAAGCGTCCGTTCTGGACATGAGCTGCGGCAACCACAACATCGTCGTCGTCCCCGGCACGCCGTTCATCTACAGCAGTGAATCCGGCGGCGAAGGTGGCCTGACCTGCATCGTCGATGCCACCGACCCCCGCAACCCCATTGAGGTCAACGTCTGGGCCAGCGGCTACAGCTGCCACGACACCACGTTCTACATGAATGCCCAGGAAGGCAAGTACCGTGGCTACTGCGCCGGCATCGAGAACATCCAAATCTGGGATGTCACCGACCCCGCCAACCCGACGGTCGTCAACGAATGGGGCTGGCCGGCACTCGGCGTCCACGACTTTGGCGCCCTGAGCCTTGCAAGCTTTGCTCACCTCGCCATCCCCAACCACGACGCCACGATCCTCATCCTTGGCGACGAAACCGGCGGCGGCGCGGCTCCCGGCTGTGACTTCAGCACCACCACGCCCACTGGCCAGACCGTCACCGGTCCCCTTGGCAACCTGTGGTTCTACGACATCACCGACGAAATGACGCCCGTCCTGAAGGGCAGCGTCAGTCCCAGTGCCACGGACCAACGCGGTAGCTGCACGGCCCACTTTGGTCGCGTCATCGAAGACACGAACCACGTCGTCATGGGCTTCTACAGCGCCGGCGTGCTGCTCATTGACTTCCGCGACGCGCAGAACCCCGTCGTTGTCGACCGCTACGAACAGCCCCTACCCACGCAGGAAGGCCAAGGCGCCGGCAGCATCTGGGACGTCTGGTACTACCAAGGCTACCTGTTCACCGGCGACATGACCCACGGCCTCGATGTTCTGACGGTCAACGGCAGCTAATCCGCCGCGTGTTTCCTCTTCCCCTTTCCCCCTCAACCTTGTTTTGACGCGCCTTGCGCGGCCCCCGTGCCCCAAACTTCAAGAGCGTCGAGCCTGACCGCCAAGCATGCGTTTCCCGCTGCTTGCAGCCATCGCGTTGACCGGCCTTGCCTTGGCCGGCTGCGTGGATGAATCCTCCGAACCCAACACGGGCACGGACACCGACAACCTCTGGACGCCAGGCCCCGGCAGCCACCCTGCCTTCGGCTACCCGATTTCCACGGAACTCCCTCTGTGGAATGAAAGCGTCAGCAACCTGCCCGACCATTGGAAGCAACCTCCGGCTCGCGCCCTGCCTGACACGCTCAGCTCCATCATTCACCGCGGCCAAGTTTCCGGCACGCCCAGCGGCGCCGGCATCGCCGTGTGGGGCCCCTACGCCTACGTCGGCAGCTACGACTCCTACGAATTCGCGGTCATCGACATCAGCGACCCCGAAATCCCCGCCGTCGTGGGCATCACCACCGAAGCCCCCGCTGGCGACACGGACATCATTGCGTACCCCGACGGGCGCCTCGTCGCGGTCACCAGCACCCGTGGTGCCAACATGATGGTCATCGA
>JBMZJT010000067.1:0-6137 GCA_049617695.1 Thermoplasmatota archaeon
CTTGGGTTCCGGGCCGCAGGCGGCCGCGTGGATCTCCGCCGGCGTTGCCTGGCGGGTCAAGGGGAAAGAGGGGGTCGCGGAGGCAATCCGACGAACGGGCACTACCGGGTTCGAACCGGCGACCGGCGGGTTAAAAGCCCGCTGCTCTACCTGACTAAGCTAAGTGCCCAAGGGGTGCGTTTGAAGCGGGTTGAAGGCCCGCTGGTGGGCGGCGGACGCCGGAGGTCCGGCGGCCAGCGAGGCGAAGCCGAGCGGACCAGGCGGCACGTCGTGCCGTCTCGGCTACCTGACTAAGCTAAGTGCCCATAAGGGGGAAAAGGAGGGTTCGGAGGGACTCGAAAGCCCCCCTGGAGGAGCCGCCGAGTTGGGGCCGGATGAAAAGGCCGTCGGCCGGATCTAGCCGATGAACGGGTTGTCCGCCCACGGCGCCGCGGGCGTCACGGATCCGTCCTTCTCGAACGCCACGGTGTATGCGCCGCTACTGGAGTCAAAGACCACGAGATGGCCTTCCGGTTGCGCCAGGACGTCCAGAACGTAGGGCGCGTAGGCAGTATCCGTCGCTGCGGCGCCGCCGGCGGGCTCTTGGGCGGGAATGAACACGCCGAGGCTTGGCAGGTCCGGCCAGTTGTCGGGGCTCGCATCAGCCGCCCAGAGGCCGCCGTGGTAGGTCGCCACGAAAAGGACGTCATCGACCATGGCCGGGTAGTGGGTGCTGAAGTGCAGGGAGCCACTCCAAACGAAGTCCACTGGCAGCGTCCAGCGAGCCAGGGGCTCGGGCGCCGCCGGGTCCGTGACGTCGAGGATGACCATTTGGCCCGTCGGGCGCGGATGCATGCCACCGATGTTGCCGCCGACTTCTTGGCCGGTGATGAGCACGGCGCGGTCGTTCCACAGTTCGGGAAGGGGCTGCGCGGAGTGAATGACGCCGGTAGCATCGGGGCCTTGGTCGGCGTCGCGGGCACCCCAAGTGGAGAGCACCGTCAATTGGCCAGGGCCGTCGAGGCGCACGGTGATGAGGCCGCCATCCCAGTTGGCCAGGTAAGCCAGGGTTTCGCCGGTGGCGGGGTTCTTGCTGACGGTGCCGTCGACGTGGCCGTTCAGGAGGGCCAGGGCGCCGACGACGTCCGTCGGGTCGCCGGCCGGGGGCACGTAGTTGGCCGAGTGGACGCCGTAGGGCACGAGCTTGCCTTGGCCGACCAGTTCGTCCACTGTGTAGATCGAGAAGTAGCTCGCCGTGTAGGCCAGGTTCGTCGTGCTGCTCACGACGTAGCGCACGCCATCCACTTGGGTGGTGCTGACACTGTGGGGGCCGATGGCGGGGCTGGGCACGAAGTCCTCGACGTCGGGCACCGTCGGGTCGCGAAGGTCCACGAGCAGGGTGCCGGACACGAAAGGAAGGACATCCTCGGGGCCTTGGGTTTCCTGGCCGCAGGCATCGCGCCAGATTGGGGTTTCTCGGTAGACCGGCGTGGTGCTGTCCTCGTGGGTGATGGGCGCCAAGGGACTGGTCGCCAGGACTGCAAATTGGCCGTCATCCGTGATGGCGGCGTCGTAGATCTGGGTGTTGGGCAGGACCAATTCACCCAATTTCTGGGGGTCGGCCGGGTCCGTGACGTCCACGACGACGAGCGCCACTTCACTGGTGAAGGAGTTCACGACGGCCAAGCGGCGGTCGGTGCCGCCAACTTCACCACAGTAGTAACCACCGGCACTTTGGCCATGGTGATCCGTTCCTAGGGGCGCATGTCCGAGGATGCGGAAGTTGGGCGTCGAGAGGCCGTGGTGCAGGCTCCGGTCACTGTGGTCGTGCGCCACGGGGCTGCCCGGCTCTTGGACGGCATGGTCGTGCCCAAAGATGGCGGCACGGGCCCAATCGGGCTCCCGGACCGGTTCTGGCTCCGGCGTCACTTCAGGCGGCGTCGTCTCTTCATCGTCGTCGCCGATGCATCCGGCCAAGGCCGTCAGGATCAGCAAGGCTGCTAGCAAGCGCATGTCCAGGGGGACGGGGCAGAGGCCGTAAGCCTTGTCGTGACGGCGCTTGGCTGAAATAGCCGGCCCATGTCGCGCCACCCATGGGAGAAGTCTTCCTGAAGTACCGCATCACGCCCGAAGGCCCCGAAGTGGACCTGGAAGGCGTCCAGGGCGCCATCAAGGAAGCCCTGCCCGCATTCGCCCAGATGCAGAACTGCGAAACCAAGCCCTTTGCCTTCGGCATGAAGTGCTTGGAAGCCGGTTTCGTCGTCGAGGACGAAGAGGGCAACAACGACAAGCTGGAAGAGACGCTCCAGGGCGTCCCCAACGTCCAGGGTGTCGAGATGCTCGAAATGGGCCGTCTCTGATTTCAGAGCCGATCCACTTTTTTCCTCTCTTTCACCCCTTGACCGACGCCACGGGAGCCTCCTTGCGAACTCCTTTGTAGCGCCGGTATCTGGCCGGCCAAGATGGGCTCCTTCGTGTTCTCCAGTGAATCCGTGAGCGAAGGGCATCCCGACAAGGTCGCCGACCAAGTCAGCGACGCCGTGTTGGATGCCATGCTGCGCAACGATCCTCGAAGCCGGGTCGCCTGTGAGACCTTCGTCACGGCCAACCGCGTCACAGTCGGTGGCGAAATCACGAGCGCCGGCTTGGAGACCCAGGATGCCATGCAGGCCCTGGTGGCCCCCATCATCCAGAAGACGATCGGCGACATTGGTTACGACAACCAAGCCGATGGCATGTGGGATGGCGCCCACATGACGCCTGTCATCGACCTCGTGCCCCAGAGCGGCGACATCGCCCAAGGCACGGCGGCCCGCGCGGACACCAAGATTGGCGCCGGCGACCAGGGCATGATGTTCGGGTACGCCCAACGCAACGAGGCGGCCGACGGCGGCTACTGGAAGAACGACGACTTCATGCCTGTGCCCATCAGCTTGGCGCACCGCCTGACGCGCCGCATGACGGAAGTCCGCCGCGACGGCACCCTGCCCTACATCCGGCCCGACACCAAGAGCCAGGTGAGTGTGCGCTTCGAGGATGGCAAGCCCGTCGCCGTCGATGCCGTGGTGCTCGCCGCCCAACACGACCCGGACGTGGACCAGGCGACCATCCAAGCCGACCTGAAGGAACACGTGGCACGCCATGTCATTCCCGATGAATGGCTCCACGCCGACACCCAGTATTTCATCAACCACACGGGACGCTTCGTCAAGGGCGGCCCCGCTGCGGACACCGGACTCACCGGCCGCAAGATCATCGTCGACACCTACGGCGGCTGGGCCCGCCACGGCGGCGGCGCCTTCAGTGGCAAGGACTGCACGAAGGTAGACCGCAGCGCCGCCTACTACGGTCGCTACGCTGCCAAGAACCTCGTGGCGGCCGGCGTGGCGGACCAATTGGAAATCCAGGTCGCATACAGCATCGGCAGCCTGGAACCCGTCAGCATCCACGTCGAGACGTACGGCACCGGCAAGATCGCCGACACCGAGATCGTCAATTTGCTGCGCAATGAATTCAGCTTCGCGCCGGGCGACATCATCGACCAGCTTGACTTGCGCACGCCAATCTTCCAACCGACGGCAGCCTACGGCCACTTTGGCCGCCAAGACGTGGACTTGCCGTGGGAACGCCTGGACCGCGTCGAAGCGGTGCAGGACGCCGTCGGCCAACTGGCTTAGGCATCCAAACGCGAAGAGAAGAAGGAAGGAAAGAGGCGGAAAAAGCAGGAACGCCGAGCGTTCAGCTTACGCCGAGGACCAGAAGTCCTGGCGGCGGCGCTCGACCTGCTCAGGCAAGTCCGCCGTCACGATGGATCCACGAGCGCCACAGTGCGGGCATGCCTCGAACTGCACGGGCCGGGGATTGTCGCCGATCGTGGAAATCACGATGCGTTCGTCGCAGCTGGTGCAGGAGAACGCTTGGTCGCTGCGGCGGCCTTCGGGCATGTGAATCTCCGTGGATTGATCCTCGCTGACTGGCAGGTCGCCGACAAAGGCGCACACGGGGCAGGTCATGCGGGCGTGACCCTTGTTGTCGGCGTGGTCCGCCGCGTACAGGAACACATGGTCGCAGTTGGGGCACGACAGCACCACTTCGCCGACGTTCCAGGCATCCTTGCGAACCCCTGCAAACAGGAGAATCACGGCCCAAATGAACAGGCCAATGATGGCGATGTAAACGGGCCATTGCAGCACTTCATCGAGCCAGATGATGTCGATGAGGCTGATTAGGAACACCGCGATGACGGCGATGATGAACCAGAAGTAGGCCTTGCGGCGCCAGGAGACATTCGCCTGAACGTGGGCGAACTTCTCGGGGTTCACGTAGTCGCTCACAGGCCCCACCTCACGAAGAGGCCAATGAGACTGATGCCGACCACGCCCAGCATGCCGGCACCACTGATGATGGCGTAGCCCGTGTCTTCTTCGAATTCATCCTTCAGCTTCTCGCCGAATGTGTGATCCGCCTCTTCACCGTTGGTGTCACCGTCGCCAGAGTCACCGTCGCCGGGCCGGCTGCCGTCGTTGCACATGACCGTGCCATCGGACATCATGTGGCTGCCGATGTCGCCGCAGGCGCCATTGCTTGGATCATCCGTGCCGCTGCGCATGTGCGGGTCGTCCGGGTCCAAGGGGTCGGTGCCGTCGGCGACTTCCTTGCCGTCGTTTTCGCCGTCACCGTCGGTGTCGGCTTCATTCGGGTCGGTGCCCAGGTCTTGTTCCTGGGTGTTGTTGAGGCCGTCGGCGTCTGGGTCGTCCGCGCCGGTCTGATTCAGATTGCCGAAGTTCTCCTGTTCCCAGGTGTCGTTCAGGCCGTCGCCGTCGGTGTCGTTGGGGTCCACGGGCTCAGATGGCTCAGGATCGCTGGGGTCGAGGGGGTCGGTGGCGTTGGCAACTTCATCGCCGTCACTGATGCCGTCTCCATCCGTGTCAGCATTGTTGGGATCCGTGCCACGCTCTTCTTCGGCGGCATTACTCAGGCCATCACCGTCCGGGTCGCCCGTGCCGTTTTGGTCGAGGTTGCCGAAGTTCTCCTGCTCCCAAGTATCGTTCAGGCCGTCAGCGTCCGTGTCGTTGGGGTCTCCAGCGGAGGGCCCCGCCGTGAGCACGTAGGAGCTCCCCGCGCCGGCGTCCGGCATGCGGTCGCCAGCGACGGTCGGTAGTTCGGAAATCAACAGGTACCCCTCAGAGACCGCAAATGGATTCTCGATGAGGCTGCCCAAGGTTGGATCACCGATGTTGCCGCGGGGGATGACCAAAGTCACGACATCGCCCGCGATGGAGGCAGAACCTGCCGAGCCACTTGGCGTGACATCGAGCGGGCATTCTTGCGGCACGGGCGGCACACCGGGCGCGACGGTTGCACCGGCCTCGTACGTGGCGCCTCCGATTTCGAAGGTGACCGTGAATCCGTAGACCGATACGGTGCACAGCGAGCTCGTGGTCGGGTCGAAGCCAATTTGGAGGCTCAGGAGAATCTCAGAGCCGGTTTCGTCGTGGAACCAACCAGCAATCAAGTCGGTGCCCGTGTAGAAGGTGACGAGCCCAACCGTGGGACTTTGGTCAAGGAGCTGGTGGTCGTCGGGAGCATCCGTCATTTCGGGAGCTTCCTGTGTTCCCGCATGCACGGAAAACGCGGCCAGCACCATTGACAGAACCAATGCGGCGCCAAAGGCGACCGACAAGGAGCTTCGCATGACCTGAGATTGGGAGGCCTTCCTTTTAACCAGTTTCGTGGCGACGCAGCCGCGCCAGGAGGCCGACGACCACCGGCACGGCGAGCACAGGCAGGCCGGGACTTTCCTCCACCGGCGCGTCGTCCGTCGTGTTGGTTTCCGTCGTCGGTTCAGGCGCCGTCGTGTTGGTGGCAGGTGGCGCAGCGGCTTGGGCTTCGACCATGCTGAAGGAGAATTGGCCTTCGAAGGCTTGGTAGTCCACGCTGACGTTCCAGATGCCGGGCGTGCCTGCCAGTTCGCGGGTTTCGTTGACGCCATCGGTGCAGTTGCAGCTCGCCGCGACGGTACCGTCGGGGGCGGTGACCGTGACATTGACGGTACCGTTGCCAAACGTCGACCAGGCGAGCGTCACGTTGGCTGGACCTTCCCAGGAGAAGACGTAGCTCAGGTCGACCGGTTCACTCGCGTTGGTCTCATGGCGCAG
>JBMZJT010000068.1:0-5874 GCA_049617695.1 Thermoplasmatota archaeon
CTTGACCCTGGATGGCAATGACGTCCAGCGCCTGCAACACCAAGCGAGGAATGTTGATGGGATCGTTTTCCAGACGATACACGACACTGCGGGCACTGTCGGCGTGCATCGTCGAATAGACCGTGTGGCCCGTCGCCATGGCCTGGAACGCGACCGTGGCTTCGATGCCACGCACTTCACCCACCAGGATGTATTCGGGGCGCTGACGAAGCGCCGCCTTGAGCAACTCGAACATGCCAATCTCGCCGGCACCTTCTGTCGTGCTGCCCGAGCGCGTCACAGACTTGATCCAGTTCTTGTGCGGCAAGTTGACTTCGCGCGTGTCCTCAATGCTGACCAGCTTGGCCGATTGGGGAATGAACTGGCTGATGGCATTGAGGGCCGTGGTCTTGCCGCTGGCCGTGCCGCCACTGAAGATGAGGCTGTGGCCGTGTTCGACGATGAGCCAGAACCACGCCAGCAATTCGTCGCTCATGGAGCCGAAGCGAATCAAGTCGATTGGCGTGAATGGATCCGGCTTGAAGCGACGGATGGTGAAGGTGCTGCCATTCTCCGTGACCTCTTGGCCCAGGGTCGCCTGGAGACGGCTTCCATCGGGCAATGCCGCGTCCAGGATGGGTTCACTGATGCTGATGGCCTTGCCACTGCGCTGGGCCAGCCGAATGACGTAGCCGTCCAAGTCCGCATGGTCGCGGAATTGGATGTTGGTTTGGATGGTTTCGAAATCCCGATGGAAGACGAACAACGCCTCGTCGGGGCCGTCGCAGGAAATGTCCTCAATTTCGGGGTCCTTCATGAGGACGTGGATGGTGCCGAGGCCCAGGAAGTCACGGCGCACGTAGTATTCCACCCGCGCTTGACTGGTCTTGTCAATGCGGATGCGGTAATCGGTGAGGACTTGCCGGACCGCATCTTCGAGGAAGGCCTGGCGTTGTTCCTCCGTCATGTCCCCTGGATCTCGGTTGAGGCCCCGGATCAGGGCCTGCTGAACAAACTCGAAGATTTGGCGCTCCGTGTCATCCAATTGCGGCTCAATGGCCCGGTATCGGTGCTCACCCGTAGAGGGCTGATGCTCGATGCGAATGAACGAGAACGGCGGCTCCACCTTGTAGAAGAGCGCCTCTTCCCAACCCTCCTCGATGGGGGGGATCTTGGTGATGACGCCGGTGCCGTCGTCTTGGCGTTCCCGGCCAAGGAACCAGCTTAGGGCGTTCTTGCGCTCGATGGCGCGCTCCGGCGCCTGCGCGGCACGGCCTTCGTCGAGGGCTTGGCGAAGACGCGCAGCGAATCCGACGAGTTCCTCTTGCTCTTCGTCGGTGGCCCCGGGCACCTCGAGCGGCACATCGTCTGGCGGCGCGACGGGAGGCACCTTGGGTGCAGGCGCAGGACTCGGCGCTGCCGGCGCAGGCTCGACGGGCGCAGGCGCCGGTTCGGCGGCCGCAGCAGGCGTCGCCTCGGCGGGAGCGGGGACCTCCGGTTGCGCGGCTTCCCCTGGCGAGGCCATGAGGTCCCGCATGCGATCGGCGAGGCCGGCCTTCTCGGAAACGGCACGGGCGACGACCTCCGGATCCGCATCGCCGGCCTCCTTCATCTTGAGGTCGCGAAGACGGTCGGAGAGCGTGTCGCTCATTTCGCCTCGTCCAACTCGTCGATCATTTCCAGGTACATCTTCGCCGCATCGGAAGCGAGGAAGGCCCGGACTTTGGATTCGGGAAGGGCTCCCAGCAATTCATCCAGGGCCTTCAGAACCGGCGCCGTGCGCGGGTCGTGGCCGCTGCCGGGGCCGAGGCCGGTTTGCTCCAGCCGGCTCAACACCAGAGTTTGGACGTAGAGTCGATGAATGGCCGATTGGCGCGACCACGCATAACCCGTGACGCCGAGGCCACCAAAGAATGCGAGGAAGCCGAAGGCGAGGGCGAGACCCAACCCGCCATCGGGAATGACGCTGTAGGCCAGGACCAGGATCAATCCGCCGGCACCGATGGCGCCCAGACCGACGTACCAGAACAGTCGCAGCATTTGGGCGTCGCCTTGCACACGGTCCCATTCCTCTTGCTGGTCGTTCAGGAGCCGGACACCGACCTTGCGCTGCGGCGGGTAGAACAGGAAGCCAACGGCCACGGCGACGGCGACCATCATCAAGATCGCCAAGGTGATGGCCAGCCCAGATCCCGTGTCAGCGCCTGCGTTGCGGGCGGCACGACTCATGGCCCGCTCGAGGACCAAGAGGACCAGGAAAAGCGCGGCCACGCCGCCTGCTGCGAGACGCCCTGTGCGGTTACCCCGCACCATCACCAAGGCGTCTTGCTGAAGCCGCTCGGCCAGGCGAAGGCCTGGCGCTGTCGCAACCAGGGCGGACGGAATCTCGGGGGCCTCCTGGACCGCTGCCGGCGGGTGAACGTCGACTTGCGCGTCGGCACTGGAGGGAACGTGGGGTGCCGGCACAGTGGGCGCTGGCGCAGGTTCCGGGGCCGGTTCAGGCTGGGGGGAAGGAGCCTCTTGAGGCGCCGACTCGGGAGTGACGGGAGCTGGCGCACTGGGTTCAGGATGAGGTTGCGGATTCGGTGCCGGGGCGGACTCTGGGGCTGGCTCAGGGGACGGCGGGTCGACCTGAGGCGGCGGCACTGGCTCTGATGGCGGGGGGGCCCGTTCACCGGTTGGCTCGGCATCTGCCTGTGCTGGCATCGAGGTTTCCGGGGCCTTCGACTCGGGCGATTTCCCCCGAGGCTCAAACAGGTCCTTGACCGAACCAGAATCGCCCGTCGCATCGCCTGCGCGCTCCTTTTTCGCGCGGTAGGCAGCCAGAATGTCATCGGAGCTCATCGGGCGATCCTCGGACAACGGCGTTTCGATGACCTGCTCCGCCTTTAGGGTTGGCCATTCAAGACGCCCCCCGGCAAATCGCTTAAGAACTCGGGCGCTGACAAGATTCCGTGAGCAATCAGGAAGCCGTGTCAAGTGTCGTCGGCACGGTTCTCATGCTCGGCGTGACCATGGCGGTCTTCTCGGGCGTGAGCTTGTACGTCCTGAACGATTTCAGCGAAAACAGTGCAGATTCGCGCGTGGACCTGGAGATTGTGGAAGGAGACAACGCGGTCCTCCTGCGCCACCTGGGCGGTGATGCCTTGTCCTTGAATCAAGGGCGCATGTTGGTCAACGTCGACGGTATCGAGACCACCCTCGAATTGGCGACGTTCCTGAATCAAACCGGCGACAATTGGTCCATCGGCCAAACGCTGTGCATTTCCTGTCAATACCCGGGTCAAGAGGTCCGCGGCGTCCTCTTGCTGCACGGCGACGCGGTGTTGGCCACCCATGGCGAGCGCGGCACCACGGCCACGGCCAGTTCGACCTCGACCACCACGAGCACGACCACCACGGGCCCCGCTCCACAGCCGCCCGTCGCGTGGTTCACGTTGACTTGGGCCGATTTGACGGTCGATGTGGACGGCACGCTCAGCTCCGATGCCAACGGCGATGCGATGACCTACGCATGGGATTTCGGCGACGGCCAAACCGGCACGGGATCGACTGCCCAAGTCACCTACGCCAGTGCAGGGACTTACACCATCACGTTGACAGTGACCGCAGGCGGCGATCAAGACACATTCAGCCAAGATGTCACCGTTGCCACGGGCGGCGGCGGCGCGGGCGGCGGGCCGTTCATTGACAATGACAATGACGGCGTCTTTGGCCCTGGAGACAGCCAGGTCAGCAGCAATGACTACTGGGTCGACGACGGCGGCAACACCGGCCACATCGATTACGCCACGACGGACAACATCGTGTTTCCCAGTGGCACCTCATTCCCCGGGGATATCAACAGCATCGACCTCACTGGCGACACGGTGACCATTGAAATTGACATGGAGTCCAAGCACGACATTTCCGTCGTAGCCACGGGCGACTTGCACCTCAACCAGACGATTCTAAGCCGCGACAACAACGGCAACAAACCCATCGACCTGACCGTTGGCGGCGACCTCTGGGCCATCGGCGCCACCATCGGCGTCCCGCAAAACGGCGCCATCACCATCGACGTAACCGGCGACGCCCACCTGGACAATGCATCCGTCACTGGCACCAACGACCCCATCACCATCACGGCGGACGCCCTCAGTGCCAATGGTGCCACGATCACGACCAATGCAGCCGTCGACCTCAACGGCGCAGGCCCCGTGGAATTGGACGGCGCGACCGTCGACTCGGCGAATCTCGGACTGACCATCGACGGCACCAACATCGACGCCGTCGGCGCCAGCCTCACGGCCAAACAGGCCGTCGCCTTGACCGGAACCGGCGACCTCGACGTCTCCAGCGCCACCCTCGACTCCGAAGACCTTGGCATCACCATGACTGGCCAGGCAATCACGGGCGCCGGCGCCACCGTGTTGGCCAAGCAGGGACTGGCCATCGATGGCACTGGCGATGTCAACTTCGCGGGAGCCACCCTTGACTCGCAGGACCTCTCCGTAGAGATGGAAGGCGCATCAATCACACTCAGCAGCGCCACGATTACTGGAAAGCAAAACGTGGACATCGACGCCAGCTCCGACCTCGTCGTCGACAATGCCAACATCGATGCAGACGACCTCGCCATCACATTGAACGGGGCAACCATCAGCGCGACGGGTGCAACCTTGACCGCCAAACAAGACGTCACCTTGACCAGCACAGGCACGGTCGCCATGACCGGCGCGACCCTCGATTCCCAGGACCTCAGCATCACGGTAACCGGCACCGTCATCGCGGCGCCCAATGCCATCTTAGATGCCAAGCAATTCGTGCGCGTCACCGGCACCGGCAATGTCGCGCTGGACCAAGCCACACTCAGCGCCACGGACTTGGATGTCGAGGTCCAAGGCCTTGCCATCACCGCCGCAAACACCGACATTGACGCAGGTCAGAACATCGAATTCACCGGCACAAGCATCGACGCTACCGACGCCATCTGGGCATCCGATGACATCAACTTCGATGCGCCCGACGTTGACGTCACCAGAGCCGTTCTACGCGCAACAAATGGCAACGCCAGCAACAGCCACATCCAATTCCTCGACGGCACTGGAACCCTGACCGTCACGGACACTGAATTCCGGCGACCCAGCGGCAACAGTGGCAATACCGCGACCTACCCCAACGGCACCAGCCCCAGCATTGTTGGCAGCCCCGACCGAGGCAGCCTGGTGGAGGCATCATGAAGGACGAAGGCGTCAGCAGCGTCGTCTCGGCGGTGCTCATCTTTGCCTTGTTCTCCACGGCGTTCTTGTTGTGGACCATCAACCAACAACCGGAATGGGTCGCGGATCGAGAACACAATCACATCCGCGGCGTGCAAGAAGACATCGCATCCCTGCAATCCGGCTTGGAACGCTTGAGCGCCAGCGGTGACTCGGGGCCAATCACACAAACCATCGCACTCGCGGCCGACCCCCTGCCCCTCGTACAAGCCGTGCCGGGCCAAGGCGCACTTTCCATGGAAGGAACGTTCGCCTTCGATGCCTCGTTCACGAACCCGGCATTGCACAGCCTCGATCGAACCGCGGTGGGGGACCCCAGCGCTACTTCCGCATCCACCGTCGAAAACGTCCTCGATTTGCGCAGCCTCGAAATCAGCCTGACCAGCAGCGGCGTCAATGGCGGCAGCTCATCGGCTTCCGTGATTCTGACAGCGTCCGATGGCAGCCAAACCGCCACCTTGACACTGCGCCACTCTCGCACCGTGACCGGATGTCCAGGCACGGGCGTCGCAGTCGACCTCGCGGGGCCCACGGGTAGCCGCACGCGGATTGACTTCTGCGATGCCGACAATGCCTTGACCGACCACCGGCTCAATGCCCTCGACCCCCAATTCGGTTTCCCGGGGGCCCTGAG
>JBMZJT010000069.1:0-4412 GCA_049617695.1 Thermoplasmatota archaeon
TCCCACTTGGCCAGGCGCTGGCCGGCCGCGATCTCATCGCCGTCCTTGACCAGGATGGTCGCGCCGTACGGGATCTTGTAGCGCTCGCGCTCGCGGCCCTGGGCGTCAATGACGCCGATTTCGCCGGAACGCGACACCGCGACCAGATTGCCCTCGCTGTTGAGGACGGTCTTGATGTTGTGCACGCGCGCCGTACCGGCCGCACGGGCGTCGACGCCGTCGGCCGAGGCCGCTCGCGACGCCGCACCGCCGACGTGGAAGGTACGCATCGTCAGCTGCGTGCCGGGCTCGCCGATCGACTGCGCGGCGATGACGCCGACCGCTTCGCCGATGTTGACGCGATGCCCGCGTGCCAGGTCGCGGCCGTAGCAGTTGGCGCAGACGCCGAACGGCAGTTCGCAGGTGATCGGCGAACGCACCCAGATCTCGTCGATCGAGTTCCGCTCGAGGATGTCGGCCCACTTCTCGTCGATGATGGTGCCCGCCGGGACGATGACGTCCAACGGATAGGTCTCCAGCGTGTACGTAACCGGCGTGCCCGGAACCACCGGCGTCGGGACTTCGAGGCTGTCCCGGAAAATGGCACGGAGACTGGCTTCGCCAACCCAGGTGTCACCGACGCGCACAATCATGGTCACGGCGGGATCCGCGGTTGTGGCCGTCATGGCAAAGGTCGCGCTGATGCTGCCGGCGAGGCGGTAGGCGCCATCGAGCTCCAGGAATTCGCGGTCCAAAACGAGCGTGCGGGTGTTGGCGAGACCCACGCCGATGTTGACGTTGCCCACGCTCACACTGTTGTCCTCGAACGCGTAGGCAGTCGGCGCGGCGGGCCAGGTGTCCATGGCGCGCCACTTGAGGTCCGTTCCTTGCAGCTCGTTGCGCGGTTCATCCCAGAAGCCCGTGTCAATGCCCTTGAGTTCTTGGTCAAGCCAGCGCAGGAACGTCAGGTTCCAGTCGGTCCGCATGGGGTACAGGTGGCCGAGGTTTTCCTTGTCCTGGTGGAGCCAAAGCTTGACGTCGATCTGGTCGGGGAGGTTGTCGATCCAAGGTTGGATGTGGCTGGGCTGGACGTTCCAGTCGTGGAAGCCGTGGTAGAAGAAAATCGAGCCATCCCATTCGCTGTTGCCGATGTCGCGGGTCCAGTCGCGTTCAATCCAGTAATCAGTTTTGGCGCCCGTTGCGTAGGTGCTCACCGGGATGGCCACGGTCTCCAGGTTTTCCTGGCAGGTCAGGTCGCCCGTGGTGCGAAGGATCTTGGCGCCGTCGGGCGTGCCTTCGGCGTTGGTGAAACCTTCATTGGTGCCTTGGCCGGCCGAATAGACGGTCGTGAACAGCCCCGCGTCGGCACGGGCCCAGAGGCCGTTGTGGAAGGTGTAGCTGTACATGTCGGTGATGCCACTGACATGGAAAATCGCCTTCAGGTTGGGCGTCGGGAACTTGGCGATGACGGCGTTCTGCGTCGTGCTGTCGTAGGATTTGCCACCGGCGGCGACGTGGCCGTTGCTCCACGGCTGGGTCGCGTAGTGGTCAATGACTTCCTTGAGATCGAGCGCCTCGCGGTCGCTGGCCACTTCAAAGCAACCCTCACTGTGGCCGGTGCCACGGATGGCGCTGAGCACGACGGCGTAACCGCGCGGCACGAAGTTCTCAATGAGGTACTTGCCGAAGTTGTCACCCATCGTTTCGGCCGTGTCGCCCCAGTAGGGACTGAAATTGATGAACACCGGGAACGGACCCTCGCCGTCAGGCAGGTAGAGGGCGTTGTGCATGTTGACGCCGTCGCTCATCGTGACCAGCTGTTCCTGCACGGGCAGGATGTCGTGAATGGGCTGACTCAGGACACTCAGGTCGACGTCGCCGCGCACCGTGACATTGGCGAAGAACGGATCCGCGGCCGCCTGCTGGAATGCCGGCGCTGCCGGGCCTTCGTCCACCTCATCACCATCAAGGCAGCCGGCCAAGGGGACCAGCAACAGGAGCATCCATGCACGCTTCATGTCGCGGCATGCCAGCGCGGCGAGGATAACGGTTGCGTCACATGCGGCGCAGGCGCTTGACGCGTTCCTGAATGGGCGGGTGCGTCGCCCACAGACTCTCACGCGTCGTGCGCTTGAGCGGATTGGCCAAGTAGAGACTCGCCACGGTTCGATCGCCGCGATGGGATTCCTGAATCTCCGTGCCTGCAATTTTTTCCAAGGCCCGTGCCAGACCATCTGGGTTGCGCGTCAATTGCGCGCCACTGGCGTCGGCGAGGTACTCGCGTTTGCGGCTGATGGCCATGTGCGCCATGCGACTCAGAATTGGGGCGAGGATGATCAAGACAATGGCCACAGCAAAGACGATCAGCTTGGCCCGTCCGTCCATGTCGCGGCCGCCACGACCAAACAGGAAGCCCCACCAGAGCATTTCGCCGAGCATCGCAATGATGCCAATCAGGGCGATGCTGTAGGTTTGGATCTTGATGTCCTGGTTCTTGATGTGACTCAATTCATGGGCCAGGACGCCTTCGAGTTCCTCGGCATCCAAGGCGTCGAGGGCGCCTTGCGTGACGGCAACAACGCCTTCCTCCGGTTTGCGGCCCGTGGCGAAGGCGTTGATGTCCTTGCTAGGTGTGACGTACACTTTCGGCACGGGCATCCCAGCGGCCAGGGACAGTTCCTCAATCTTGTAGATCAGCAGTTTCTGCTCGCGGATCTTGGGGTCCGCGGGTTTGGCGCGGGCGCTGCTGAGAATCGCTTGGACACTGAAGCTGCTGGCCGACGCGAGGTAGATGAGGCCAAAGATCAGCGCGGCGGGGCCGGTGATGATGGGCGGATAACCGGCGACGTAGCCCACGGCGAAGACGAACGCCCAGACGATGATGAAGACCAGGATGAACAGGCGCGTTGTGGCGCGTTTGTTGTGCCGGATCTGATCGTCGAAGAGCCAGGGATCCATCTAGAAGGCGACCTTGGGCACCGCACGGGATTCCGTGGGCACTTCCAGCATCTCCCGTTCGCGCTTGTTGAACATGTTGGCGATGATGTTGGCGGGGAAGACTTCCACGGCGTTGTTGTAGCGCAAGACCGTATCATTGTAGTGCTGGCGCGCGAAGCTGATCTTGTTCTCCGTGTGGGTCAGCTCATCTTGGAGTTGCAGGAAATTCGTGTTGGCCTTGAGGTCGGGGTACGCTTCGGCGACGGCGAAGAGCTTGCCAAGGGCTTGTTCGAGCATGCCTTCGGCGGCCATCTTGGCGCCGGGGGTGCCGGCCTTCATGAGGGCGGCGCGGGCTTCGGTGACGTTCTGGAGCGTCTCCTTTTCGTGGTTCATGTACCCCTTGACGGTCTCCATGAGATTGGGGATCAATTCGCCGCGGCGCTGGAGCTGGACGTCAATCTGCGCCCAGGAGTTGTCGATGCTGTTCTCGTAGCGCACGAACTTGTTGTAGAGTCCAATCGCCCAGAAGATGAGGACGACAAGCAAGACGACGGCGATGATGCCGACGATGAGCCCAATCATGGGCCAAGGAAGATGGGAGGAGGGGAAAAGGGAAACGGCGACTGCCAGAATCAGCCGAGAACAAGAACGTCCATACCACGGTCCACATCGCCAGTGAAGATGTAGCCGTTGTAGTATTGGGCGTCCCAGACACCACAGAGGGTGCACGGGCCGTCGCCTTCGGTGCGCTGCCAGAGGTCCACGGCGCGGGGGTTGTCCAAGTCGTTGAAGTCGACCAAAGCGACACCGGCCGTGTAGAAGGCCATCACGAGGTGGTTGGTGTCCTCGATGATGCCGCCAAAGTGCGCCGTGCAGGAGCCCTTCTGTTCCCAGGCCGCCGGACTGTAGCTGCCGTGCAGGACCGGGTTGGTCTCGTCCGTGATGTCGTAGAAGAACAGGTTGCCCAGGGGACCGCTGACGGTTCCGACGCCGGGCACTTCCGCGTAGGCATCGCAGCCAGGAGCCGCGCCGCCGCCGGTTTCGTCGCCGACAATCATGACGGTGGCATCGTGGTTGACCATGGCCAAGTGGCTGAAGGTCGCCGGGGCGACGGCGGGGATGGCGCCGCCGCTGTCGACGCCGCCGGTGGGCCACGGGATCGTGGTGATGACTTGCGGGTCAACGGGGTCGGTGATGTCCCAGATTTGGGTCGTTTCGATGCCGGCACAGTAGCCTCGGTAGAAGTCGCGCTCGGCGTCGATGAAGAAGCTGCTAGCGTGGCAGCCGTAGCCGTTGGCCCAATCGTTGACCATGACGGGGTTTTCGGGGTCGCTGAGGTCCCAGATGTCCGTGTTGGTGCCGGCGCCGCCACTGTCGTTGTTGTAGACGATGGGCGTGCCGGGGACGATGGCGTGGTTGTGGTTGCCGTTGATGGTCTCAATCGTGGAGAGCAGGAACGGGTTGGTGGGGTCCGTGACGTCGATGACCATCATGTT
>JBMZJT010000070.1:0-4026 GCA_049617695.1 Thermoplasmatota archaeon
CGACAGCGACCGGGGCCGCGGTGGCGGCCTCGATGGCAGCGGCGAAGTCGGCGCCGTCAAGGGCGGCGACCAGGGCCTTCACGCGGCCAGCGTCCACTTCGATACCGGCGGCCGTGAGGACCGCGGTGACGTTCTCTTCGTTGATTTCCTTCTCGGCGCTGTTCAGGAGCAGCGCACTGTACACGTATTCCATGTTTGTATCACTCCTTTTATCCGAACAGCGCACCGAGACCGGCAGCTGCTTCGTCTTCGCTTACACCCTCGTCTTCCTCTTCCTCTTCCTCGGGGGCAGCCTCTTCAACAGGGGCGGCCGCGACCGGGGCAGCGGACAGGACGTCGAGGTGCTCTCCGAGGCGCTCCTTGAGCTCATCGGAGAGGTCGTCTGGCTTCTTGCCAAGGCCAGCCAGCATGCCGGCGTAGGCCTGGGCGGCGGCGTCGTCGAACTCGACACCGGTTTCCACGGCGAGGGCCGCGGCGGTCTTGAACGCCCGCGTGAGCAGGGGTTCGCCGGTGACCTTCGTGGGGAAGGCGGTCTGCATTGACAGTTCGAAGGCGGTGCGGATGCCGGTGACGACATCGGCCATGACCTTCTCTTCGTCGACAGCCAGGACGTCCGGCGTGAACAGGGTGTCCACTTCGAACGCGGCTTGCAGGTCGATCTTCAGTTCGACGGGCTTGATCTCCAACTTGGCCAGCATTTGCGCCAGGCCTTGGGAGACGGTCTCGCCCTCCTTGACGGGGGTGACGTCCTTCGTGATGACGACCTTGGGGCCCTCAATCTTGGCCGGAATACCGACCTTCTGGAACTCACCCACGATGGGGCCGGGACCGAAGGGCGTGGGGCCCTTCTTGATGTTGATGTCGCACGGGGCAGCACTGCCACCCTTGACCGGAGCCATGGACGCGCCCGCCGTGAACTGCTTGTACAGCTTGAACGGGTTCATGTCCGTGGCGATGACGGCCATCTGGCCGTCGACCTTCTCGGTCAGCTCTTCCAGGCCGGGGCGGCTCTTGGCAGCCTCAGCGATGGCGAGCTTGATGAGACGGTTCTTGGCACCGATCATGGTGACATCGCTGCGCAGACTGGCACGCATCTCGGCCATCTGGGGGCCGGGGATGCCGCCGATCTTGGCAACGCCGACGACGGGGCGCTCGGCCAGGATCTTGGCCAGGCGCGCCACTTCGTCACGCTTCCACGGGGCAATGACAGGTTCCGGGGCGCTCATTTAGATCACCCGGACGCTAGGTCCCATGGACGTCTTGACGTACAGGGAGTCAATGTTCATGCGACCGTGTTCCAGCTTGGGCTCGACACGCTTCAGGATCGCTTCGATGTTCTCGGCGATCTGTTCAGCGCTGAGGGCCTCGCTGCCCACGATGCAGTGGAAACTCTTCTTGTCCTTGCTGCGCACCTTGATGGTGTTGCGCAGTTGGTCAATCTGGCCGGTCGGGTCGGCGCCGGGAGGCAGGGGCCGGGGCATCTTGCCACGGGGACCCAGCACAACACCGAGCGTCTTACCGATCTGCGCCATGAGGGGCGCTTCGGCCAGGAAGTAGTTCATCTCGTTGGCGGTCTTCTTGAACGCGCGCTTGTCCTTCTGCAAGTCTTCGAACTGCTCCGGCTGGATGACGACATCAGCGACATCCTTGGCCTTGGAGGCACCTTCACCTTGGGCGAACACACCGACCTTTGCCTGCTTGCCGCGACCGTGCGGGAGGATGATGTCCTCGTCGATACGGTTCTTGGGCAGGTTGAGGTCGACGTTCTTCAGGGTGATGGCCAGATCGACGGACTGCGTGAACTTGCGCCCGAGCTCCTTGCTCTTCTCGAGAGCTTCGGAGACCGCTTGCACAATCTGTTCTTCCGCGATGGTGTTCACCTCCGTAGTGTGGCGAGGTCACGCGGCAGCGTTCCCTCTCCTACGGGATGGCGGCCGACACAGGACCCCTATAAGAGGATATTCCAGGAGAAATGGGGGTACAAAGGGGAGAGAGGGAGAGGTTCAGCGTCCGCTTACGACGGCACCGAGTGGGCGCCGTCCTCGATGAAGGTCCAGCCTTCGTCAGGGATGAAGTTGTAGAACTCGTTGCTGATCCAGTTGACGGATTGGTCCAGGATGACGCCGACGCGTTCCCCGGTGGCGTCGCGGATGCCTTCATTGCCGTGGGGGAACACCCGGATTTCGATGCCGTCGCTGGCGATGGCGCCGTCTTCGTGGGCCAGGATCTCTTCCTTCGTGGCCCAGGCCGTCAGGGGGCTGGGGCCGAAGGTGCTGCTGGTTTCGCTGATGTCGTCGTTGTCGCAGCAGTGGGCAATGTCGAGGATCAGGCTGTCACCAGCGGGTTGGGTGCTGCGCCAGTACATCTCCGTCTGGAACCAGTCCGGAATCGTCTCGAAAATCTTCACTTCGGCGTTGTTCTCGCCGACGACTTCTTCGGTGCCGCGCACGACGCTGCAGCCAAAGGCACCGATGCCAACGGGGTTGGATGGGATGGCGAGGCCGCAGCGCAGGTTGGCAGCGTATTGGCTGGTCTCCACGTACGGAAGCGCGGACAAGTTCTGGATCATCTGGATGCGCGTGACGGGAGGCAGCGCGACGCCGGCGACGACTTCCGCGTTGGATTGGACGGAGTCGTAGCCGGGCTTGGTGGCCGTCATGAAGTACGTGCCCGGTTCCAAGTCGCTGAAGCCGAAGGAGCCGTCTTCGAGGCTGACCGCGGAAGCGCCACTTTGCAGAGTGACCGTCACACCGGCAATGGGCACGATGGCTGGATCGACGATGACACCACGAATGACGCCCGTGTCATCGGTGGCGACCAAATCGTCGTCGACTTGCGTCGTAGGTTGGTCCGGGGTGCTGCTGCCTTCTTCGGCGCAGCCAGCTAGGATGGCGGCAAGGAGCAGGAGCGTGATGAAACGGTGCATGCCTTCGAGGCGACGTTCGAGTTCTTGAAGGTGATGGCCGTGATGGCTACACGTCCCAGACGCCGCGTTCGGGCGCCGGGATGGCCGCAGGGGCCGGCGCGGGGGCTTCCACGGCGGCGTCGTTGACGTTGTCCACCATGGCGACTTCGCCTTGCAGGACCAAGGTCACGGATTGTTTGGCAAGGCGCGTCAGGAAAGCTTCAACGGCGCTGACGACCTTCTGTTGGTCCGTGCGTCGGTGAGCTTCAGGGACGTCCGCCGGGTAGCCGCCAAAGTAGATGGTCAGGTACGCCTTGCGCTTGCGATTCTGCACGATCAGGGTGCTCGTGGCGAATCCTGCCGGGAGGCGGATGTGGGGATTGTGGGCGACGAAGCCGGTTTCTCCACCGTCTTGCCATTCCCAGCCTTCAAAGCCCATTTCTTTGGCCTGCAGCGGGCCCCAGAGGACGGTTTGTAGCTTCGGCACGTCGGCTTCCCATTTGGCGACGTAGACGCCGGCGTCGAGCACATCCATGCTGCGCCATCCAGCGCCGGGCTCTTGGCCTTGCCGAACGGTACTGAAACTACATCCAGGAGAGAATCAAGTCCACGGCTTCTGGCAGATCGGCGCAGTAGGCATCCACATCGACGCCCTTGGAGGCGGCTTGGTCGCGCAGAAACGCCTCGTCGTGGGTCGTGGCCAGCAAGATGGCCTTGCATCCATAGGCCTTGGCGGCTTGGGCGTCCTTGAGGGTGTCGCCGATCATGACGGCCTTGGTTTTGTCCACGGGCGCAGGGAGCTTCTTGGCCCCATCTTCGAGCATGCCTGGGCGGGGTTTGCGGCGCCGGTGTTTGAGCCAGGTCGGGGCGAAGGCGGCTTCCATGTTGTCCAGGCGGCCGCCGGCGGCTTCGAGCCCCGCTTTCAAGTGTTGGTTCATCCGGCGGACCATGCCCGGCGTGGCCATCAGCATCCCGACCATGGGCTGATTCGTGCAGAGGCACGTCTGCACGTCGGGGCGGTTCAATTTGGCAAACGCTTCGGCGGCACCGGGGAGCCATTCCCAGTCGCGCAATCGAACAACGCCGGGGAGCTTCAGGACGTCGAAGACGCCGTCCCGGTC
>JBMZJT010000071.1:0-3547 GCA_049617695.1 Thermoplasmatota archaeon
CCACGGCCGTGAAGGAGCAGAACGTGACAGCGGACTACGCGAGGCCGAAGGGCAGGACGCCGTAGACGTAGTAGATGCCGCCGGCGCCGAGGGCCAGGAACATGTAGCCAAGCTGACTGAGCGTCGAGAACGCCAGGACGCGCTTGATGTCCAGGGCCACGAGAGCCATGCTCGCCGTGTACAGCGCGGTGATGCCACCGATGACACCGATGATGACGAAGCTCTCGGGGTTCTCGACGTAAATCGGGAAGCTGCGAGCGACGAGGAAGACACCGGCCTTGACCATGGTCGCGGCGTGAATGAGCGCCGAGACGGTCGTGGGGCCTTCCATGGCGTCGGGCAACCACAGGTCCAAGGGGAACTGGGCGGACTTGCCGACGGCGCCACCGAAGATCAGCAGGCCAGAGGCGTAGAGCATGCCGCTGCTGGCGCCTTCGAGGCTGGCGAAGATTTCCCGGTAGCTGAGGGTCTTGAATTCGATGAGCAGCAGGATGATGCCGACCATCAGGAGGATGTCACCCAGGCGCGTCGTCAGGAATGCCTTCTTGGCGGCCGTGGCGGCGCTGTCCTTGTGGTACCAGTAGCCGATGAGCAAGTAGCTGCACAGGCCCATGATCTCCCAGAAGATGAACATCAGGAGGAAGTTGTCCATCAGCACGGTGCCAAGCATGCCTGCGATGAACAGGCTCTTGGCCGCGTAGTAGCGGCGCAGCTTGGCATTGGGCTCCTCGTGCATGTAATGCGTCGAGAAGAGGACAATGAGGAAGGCCAGGAGGCTGACGAGGCTGGCCAGCCAAACACTCAGGTTGTCCAAGAGGAAACCGAAGGTGAAGTGGTATTGGCCGATGCTGAACCATTCGACGCTCCAGCCGATGGGTTCGCCACCTTGGAGCATGCGCACCAGGAAGCGTCCCATGATGAGGACGGTGGCGCCGACGGCCGCCAGGACGAAGGCCGCGCCGCCGCGCCAGTGCTTCTTGCCTTGCAGGAAGACGACGAGGCTGGCCACGATGGGCAGGGCGACGACGAGGATCGCCAAAGCGGCGTCCGTGCTGGAGAGCTGTGCGAGTTCGGTTGCGTGTCCTTCAGCCATGGTTACCACCTCAGGGACGTCGCCTTGTCGACGTCGACGGTGCGGATGTGGCGGTACAAGTGGATCATGATGCCAAGGCCGACAGCGGCTTCAGCGGCTGCCAGGGCGATGCTAAAGAGCGTGAAGGCCAGGCCGCTGGCGTCGCCGTGCAGGTTGGCAAAGGCGACGAAGTTGATGTTGGCGGCGTTGAGCACCAGTTCCACGGAGATCAGGATGCGCAGGGCGCTGCGCTGGGTCGTGATGCCGTAGAGGCCAAGCGCGAACAATGCGGCGCTCAGCGTGATGTAGTAACTGACGGGAAGCATCTACTCCTCCTCCTCGTGTTCGTGTCCAGTGAAGACGACTTCGTCGTCGTTGGTGGGGCCGCCGATAGGGCGGGCGATGGTCAGGGCGCCAATCATGGCCGCCGTCAGGAGGACACCCAACACTTCGAGGGCGATGACGTGGTCCGTGAAGAGGGCCACGACGAGGGTGTCCATGTCTTCGGCCTTGCCTTCACCGGCGGTCTGCCAGGCGTCGGTGCCGGCGACACTGAGGGCGATGATGGCGAAGACCAGCACGGCGATGGCGGCGCTGAGCACCTTGCGCAGGTTCACGCTTCCACCTCCATGTTTTCTTCTTCTTCATCTCCGGCGACGAACATGACGGCGAAGACGAACAGCGTCAGGATGCCGCCGACGTAGACGAGCACTTGGACGACGCCGATGAAGGGGCTGCCAAGTTGGATGAAGATGCCAGCGACGCCAACGAGGGCGACGCCGAGACCCATGGCGGCGTGGAAGGTGCGCTTGGCGGTGACGGCGAACATGCCGCCAGCCAGGGTCCAGAGGCTCAGCAGGGCGAAGGCGATCTGGGCGCCGATCATTTGTACGGCCCCCGTCCAAGTGCAGCCTCATTTTGACTGAGGCGGTCCGGCTTGTAGTCGAAGTCGCGCACGTAGGCGCCGGTTTCGAATTCCTTGCCCATGCGGATGCTGTCCGTGGGGCAGGCCTCTTCGCACAGGCTGCAGTACATGCACTTGCTGATTTCCACGGCGGGGAACTTCTGGCGCTTGTTCTGCGGCGTTTCGAAGCCCGGGTCGTAGTCGACCATGTAGCAGCTGCCGTTCGGGCAGGCTTGACTGCAAAGTGTGCAGCCGATGCAGGTCTCGAGCTTCAGGTAGATGCGGCCGCGGAAGCGGTCGGCAACGGGTTGCTTGTGCTCGGGGTATTCGATCGTCGCGGGCTTCTTGAAGAAGTTGCTCAGCGTGACGCCCATCCCTTGCAGGATCGGCGCGATCGGGACTTTGCTCAACCTAGGACCTCCATTTTGACGAGAACAGCGGTGACGAAGAAGTTCACCAGGGCGATGGGCAGCATGACCTTCCAGGCGACGCTGAGGTAGGTGTCGACGCGGACACGGGGCAGGGTGGCCCAGATCCAGAAGACGACGAAGCTCATCAGCAGCGATTTGGCGGTGAACCAGATCAATCCGGTCGCATCACCGAGGAAGGTGTTCAGGACCGGCAGGTAGCTGCCAAAGGGTGCTTGCCAGCCGCCAAGGTACAGCATCGTCATCAGGGCACTGATGAAGAAGACGTTGCTGAAGATGACCACGAAGAACATGCCAAAGCGCATGCCACTGTATTCCGTGGTGAAACCGGCGACCAGTTCCGACTCCGACTCGGCCAGGTCCGTGGGGACGAGACCGGCCTTGGCCAGGGCCGTGATGAAGAAGATGACGAAGCCGACGATTTGTGGGAAGATGAACCACATGCCGGCTTGGCTTTCGACGATGCCTTGGGTGCTCATGGTGCCGGTGATCAACAGCAGGCTGCCGATGGCGAGCATCATCGGAATCTCGTAGCTGACATCGAGGGCGGCGGCGCGGACACCGCCGTAGAGACTGTACTTGTTGTTGCTGCCCCAGCCAGCCATCATTTCAGCCAGGGGCGCAATGGCGCTGGCTGCCAGGATGAACAAGATGCCGGTGCCGACGTTGCTGAAGTACACGCCTTGGCTCCAGGGGAGAGGCGCCCAAGCAAGGACCGTGAAGATGACGGCCACGTAGACGGCGCCGCCCCAGGCGAGGCGGTCGGCGCGGGCGGGACGCAGTTCTTCCTTGCTGATCAGTTTGATACCGTCTGCAAGGAACTGGAAAATCCCGGCGGGGCCGACACGGTTGGGGCCCATGCGGTTGCCCATGCGGGCGAAGATGCGTCGGAACGCGAAGGTGAAGATGCCACCGATGGCCAGGACGACCGTGAACATGATCACGGCACCAATCAGCATCGCCAGGGTGGTATCGAGCCAGGCAGGGGTGCCGGGCAGGAGGTTGTCGATGATCTGTGTCAGACTTGCCATGATTGCCTCCTAACGGTCGACGTCCCCCAAGACGATGTCAATCGATCCAAGACTGGCAATGAGGTCCGCGATTTTTTGGCCGCGAGCCATTTCGTTGAGGGGTTGCAGGTTG
>JBMZJT010000072.1:0-3299 GCA_049617695.1 Thermoplasmatota archaeon
CAGCGGTGCTTCGCACCGCGCACCTGGCGGCATCCGTGGATGCCGTCGGGGGCACGACGATGCTCCGATGAGCGTCGGCGCACCCTCTCATCGCGCCACAGCCCTCATCAACCCGACTTGAGTCGCGGCGCCTATGTTCAAGAACCTCCGCGACCGGCTGAAGGACGTCTCCAGCAAGTTGGAAGACGAACTGGAAGCCCAATTGGAAGCGGAGCTGGAGGCCGAACTCCAACGTGAACTCGAAGGCACAACGGCGCCTGAGCCCGAGCCAGCGCCTGAACCGACGCCGGAGCCTGAGGCAGAACCCACGCCTGAACTCACGCCCGAACCCGTCGCGGAGCCGGCTCCAGAGCCCATTCCTGAACCCGCGCCTGAACCGGAACCCATGGCGGACCCCGGTCTGGAGCCGACCCCTGCAGCCGAGACCGTTACCGAGCCGGAACCGGTCCGGGATTCCGCTCCTGAGCCGATGCCTGAGCCGGCACCGACGCCTGAACCGACGCCTGAGTCGGCGCCCGAGCCTGAGCCTGCCCTTGCGCCCCCTGCCGCGCCGCCCGCGACGCCCCTTGAGGCCAAGCCGGTTGCGCCTGTGGCCACGCCCAAAGAACCGGAAGTCATCACCGGTCGCAAGCAACTGTCGGCGGAGGAAATCGAAGCCCGGCTGGCGCGCGAATTGGAAGAAGCGGTCGAAGTCCAGAAGGAAGTCGAAACCGTTGTGCGCGACACAGGCGCCAAGGCAACCAAATTCACCATCAACGAACAGGTCCTGGACGACATCCTCTGGGACCTGGAAATTGGCCTGCTCGAATCCGACGTGGCCTTGCCCGTCATTGAGGCGATCAAGGACAACGTCCGCGATCAACTGCTGAGCATGAGCGTCGGCGGCAAATCGGCGGCAGAGGTTGTCGAGAAGGTCCTCAAGGCAGCCGTCAAGCGCGTCTTGAACGTCGGCCACTTCGACTTCGACGCCTTCGTGAAGCAGCGTATCGAAGCCGGCCAGACGCCAGTGACGGTCATGTTCGTCGGCGTCAACGGCACCGGCAAGACAACCAGCATCGCGCGCATCGCCCACCGCCTCAAGGAACAGGGGATTCCCTGTGTCATGGCGGCGGGGGACACATTCCGCGCCGGTGCGATCGCGCAGCTAAGCCAACACGGCGACGTGCTGGGTATCAAGGTCGTCAAGCACAGCGACGGCGCCGATCCGGCGGCGGTGGCCTACGATGCCATCGAACATGCCAAGGCCCGCAACAAGCACGTTGTGCTCTTGGACACGGCCGGCCGCATGCAGACCAACCGCAACCTCATGGACGAAATGGATAAGGTGCGCCGCGTCGCCAAACCGGATCTTACGGTCTTCGTGGGTGACAGCTTGGCCGGCAACGATGCCGTGGAGCAGGCGCGTCAGTTTGACAAGGTCGTCGACATCGATGGCGCCATCCTGACCAAGACGGACGTCGATGCCAAGGGTGGCGCGGCCTTGTCGGTTGCCTACACCATCAACAAGCCCTTGCTCTTCGTGGGCGTCGGCCAGGATTACCCGGACCTGAAGCCCTTCGACGCGGCGTGGATGGTGGATCGGCTTTTCGGCGCCGAAGGCGACGAATAGGCGGTTCCGATGGCGGTGCGCTTGCGCACCGTCGAGTCGATCGATTGTTTGGCGACGAAGGCGACGCGTAGCATGGGTGCGGCAAGCGCCGCAGCTGGCGAGGATGCTTCATTGAATCCACAGCAATCCTGAAAAGTCAGGCCGCGGCCTCATGGCCATGCGTTGGTTGGTGGTGGCAAGCCTCCTTTTCTTGCCGCTTGCGCAAGCAGGCGATGCCTCAGACCCCGAAATCACGGATGCAGGCGACGACGCCGGCAGCCGCCCTGGAATGGATGTCCAAGCCTTCTGGGTCGAATACGTTCCGGACGCTGAAGCCGGGCCGTCGGTTCGCTTCACGTTCCAATTGGCGGGCGACCCGGTGCACACGCCGGCCTTCTTCGCGCTGCATGAAGAAATCCGCTACAATTTCCTGACGGAAGCCATGCCTGGCGGCGCCGGGGAGATCTACATCAGCATGCGTCCGACGTGCTCGCAGATTGCCACGGTGACCAATGTGCCCACGTGCCAGGAAGACATCGTGGCATGCCGTGTTGGCTTTGCCGCGGACCGCGGTCAATACCAGGGCCTCGAACTGGAAACGACCATCACGGGCTTCATGGACAGCGGCGATCAGATGGGCTGCCAAGCAACGCTGCAGGAATTGCAGATGGATGTGGGCGCGTCCTTGCTGGAAGGCTACGTTACGCATCGGGCCGTCGTGCGGGGTCCCCTCAGTGGCGGCGACCAAGTGGGTCCCAGCGTCATTGAGGAATTTGACCGCGCGCCGGACGAAGCCTTTGGCCGCGACTATCAGATTCCAGCGCCGGCTCCCGAGCCAGCCGCGGAGGCAAATGTCACTGGGAACGTGACGGGCAATGCCACGGGCAACGCCACCCAGAACCAGACGATGGAGCCGCCCGCGGACGACGGCACCCAAAATGGCACGCAAACACCTGCCGATGGCAACGAAACCGCCGCGCCGGAAGACGAAGAAGCCCCCGGCGGCCTCGTGGCTCTGCCTGCACTTCTGGTCGTCATGGCCCTGCGACGCTGGCGTCGTTGACGGCAATCGCTATCTGATGACGCGTCTCCACCAAGTCGATGCGTGTCGTGCTCGTTCTGCTGCTATGCCTGGCCCCTCTGGCCCATGCTGGCTCTGCTCAAGACCCTGAAGTGACCGATGGATCGGGCGACAGCGTGTCGTCTGTGGCCTTCCTTGGCGCCGTCGGGGCCGAATTGCTGAATGCTTGGTACGAAGAGGCCGGCGACGACATCGTCTTCCAGTTTGAGGTCGGCACCCTGTGCGCCGACACCGCTGAGACCATCGAATACCGCTGGACGACGACGGTCAATGGCGCCGATGTCGCCTTCGGCGCGGACTTGTTCGGCACCGGTGGCTTCTGCACCCTGGCGGGCTCCGATACCTCCATTTCTCCGACCGGCGCGACGGCCACGGCCGCGATGGCTGGCAACGTCGCCGTCCTTGTGATTCCCAAATCCGCGTTTGGCGACGGCAGCGACGGCACGGTGCTTTCCGGCACCTTCGGGACGTCGGCGGCATACGTTGGAAGTCCCGCCGTTTGGAACGATGCAGATCGCGCCCCCGATGTAGGTGGCGGCCGTGACTACGTCATGGGTGGCGCGCCGGAACCCGTCGCACAAGTCCTGCATGTCAACGTCACCGAAGAAGTGCTGCGCCATGAGACCAACG